>JAGWOU010000232.1 GCA_028870815.1 Rhodospirillales bacterium
GATTCTGGAAACGATTTACATCATTGATTCGGATAAATGGAGCGATGTCCTTGTGTCGTTCGCGCCGGTTGTCTGGGATACAAATTTTGGTCACCTGCTGATTATTCGACTAGCTCTACTAATCCTTGCCGTCGGTGTTTTTAGCACAATGGGAATGCGGATTCGTATTTGCGCTGCAACTGTCCTAGCTGCTTTCGCAACAGCGTTGCAAGCCGGTCTTGGTCATGGTGCAGCTATGCCCGGGATAGAAGGTAACGTCCTTCTGGCAGCATTGGTGTTGCATCTTCTGGCTGCCGGACTTTGGCTCGGTGGCCTGTTACCCCTATATATCGCGATCAGCGCGGTATCTCCGGACGTTGCCTACAGAATTGCGAGGCGTTTTTCGGTTTTGGGCACAGTCTGTGTCCTAACGCTGATCGCCACGGCCACGCTTCAGGCATGGCTTCTGGCTGGCGGGATCTCTGGCCTTGTCGGCACAGCGTACGGGCGCGTCGCAATGGCCAAAATCTTCATGTTCCTGGTTCTTATCGTTTTTGCCGCCTGCAATCGTATTATATTTACCCCCGCATTGATTGGCGGCCAAGCCTGCCTGGCCAAGTCACATCTCCGCAGAGCCATTTTTGCCGAGATGCTAACCGGCCTTACGGTGATTATTCTTGCTGGTATTTTACTACAACTTGCGCCCGGTATGGATATGGCGATGGGCGGGAGTATGTGATGGCTGATTCCAAATCATTTCGATGCACACTCCTCGCATCCCTGAACATTTGACGGAGCCACGATGAAACGTGAACAAAAGCACCGCACTGCATTTTCCCGTCGTGCTCTCATGCTGGGCGCGGCACAGTTCGGCATTTTTGGCGCGCTCGCCGCTAGGCTCTACAAATTACAGGTGTTGGAACACGGTAAATATGCCCTGCTCGCACAGGCGAACAGCATTAGTGAACGATTGACGGCGCCTGAACGCGGGCTGATTACCGACCGTTTCGGCGTTATTCTCGCAGGCAACCAGCAACATTGGCGGGCGCTGTTCATGCAGGCTTTGGCTCCCGAACCAAATACCGTTCTCGATAATTTCAACAAGCTTGTACCACTATCGGAGGATGAGCGGGCACGTATCGCCATCGACCTGGGCAACCGGCCAAAATACATCCCGGTTCTGCTGAAGGATTATCTCAAATGGCCGGAAATGGCCGCGCTCGAGGTGAATACCCCCAATCTGCCTGGTGTGATTGTCGAAGCGGGCGCGAGCCGGGTTTATCCCTTAGGCCCGGCTTTGGCCCACGCGGTTGGGTATGTCGCCCGGCCCGACCAGGCAGAAGCCAAGGGTGACACCATTCTGGCTTTGCCGGGTATGAGGATTGGCCGTACCGGCGTGGAGGCCGGCCAGGACGACGTCTTGCGGGGTTCACCCGGATTTGTGCAGACCGAGACGAATGTCCATGGTGAAGCCGTTCGTCAGGTCGCCCATGATAACGGCACTGCCGGGCAAACTGTCACGCTGACCATTGATGCAGGGCTACAAAATCTGGCAGTCCAGAGTCTCGGATCGCAAGCCGGCGCTCTCGTGGTGCTGGACGCCCAAAGCGGTGAAATACTGGCATTGGCGAATTCGCCGTCCTTCGACCCGGCGCTATTCGACAAGGGTGTGCCCAACTCTATCTGGCAGGGCTGGATGAGCGACCCGGCACATCCACTGCTCAACAAAGCTACTGCCGGCCTGTTCGCGCCCGGTTCGACCTTCAAACCAACCGTGACACTGGCGGCGATGAAACATGGCTCACTGACCGCCGATACGGTTCTCTATTGCCCAGGCTATCTGGACCTCGGCAACCACAGGTTCTGGTGCGATAATCACGTCGCGCATGGCCACATTACGGTTACAACCGCGTTGCAAGTGAGTTGCGACGTATTTTTCTATCAGGTGGCGCTTGGCGTGGGGGTGGACCGGATGGCCGAGATGGCCAATCAGCTCGGCATCGGGGTCGATCTGGGGCTGGATCTGCCGTCCGCCTCGCCAGGCCTGGTTCCCACCTTGGGTTGGGCACATTCCCGTGGCATCCATTGGGCGCAGGGCAACACCGTGGTGCAGGGAATCGGCCAGGGCTATACGCAGGTCACGCCGATCGCGCTTGCGACGATGATCGCACGTGTGGCCACCGGGCTAGTGGTTGGCCCGCACATCACCCGGCGGATTGGCGGCGTGCTGCAGCCGGGAGCGATGGCGGCAGATTGGCCAGCTTTGGACATTGACGATCGCCACCTGGCGGTGCTTCGCCAAGGCTTGTTTGAGGTGGTGAACACCCCCGCAGGCACCGCCTATAATGCGCGGCTGACGCTGCCCAATATCCAAATGGCCGGGAAAACCGGCACCGCCCAGGTGCATGACAACACCGCCGCGGAAAAGGCAAAAAATTTCAATGATGCCACAATGGCCTGGGCGGACCGTCCGAACGGGCTATTTGTCGGCTTTGCGCCATATGATTCACCACGCTACGCCACGGCCGTCATCATTGAGCATGGGCTCTGGGGCGCATCCTCTGCCGCGCCAATCGCGCGGGATCTGCTTACCTACGCCATTACCAACGACCCTGCGGGGCGCGATGCGCCGCTTGGACAAAAAATTTCAGACACGGTAGCGCCCTTATAGCTTTATTATCTCATAGACGGTTTCGATTACGTGTTAATCTTCTGTTGGAAAACGGGCGCAATGCCCCGCTGACGATCGCAATGAGCCCAAAGTGGTTAAGTTCGAAACCTTCGGTGGTCGCTGCTGAGCAGGGATAGTTTCCCAGGAGCCTTCCGGTCGATAAGTCCTTCAGGGCCATGCTTGTTGAATTTCTCGACCCAGTCGCGGACTATCTGCAGCGTCACGCTGCCGATCGTCGCAGCCTCGGATCTGGTCGCCCCGTCGTAGATTGCGGCCAAGGCAAGCAGTCGTCGCGCCTGGGGCCATCCTTGGCCAGGCGAGCAGCAGCCCGTGTCTTCTTCGCATCATAATCGGCCCGCAGAGGCAGGAGCGGCATGGCGCCCTCCTTCGTCGCCATCTTGAATCACCCGAGCTTCCCTTTGAACAGCCCCGAGAGTCACGCTCTTCGAGTTTTGGTATTAGGCGCGCTGCGGATTTTTTACGACAAGCTATTTTTGATCTTTTCTGGGTTGATCTTACAGCGAATTTCTAGCGCAAAGATATCTACTTAAAGTTGAGTTTAGCAAACTTTCCCTGCACTCCTGAATTATTGTCCTAGCAGGAATTCGTGCTAGGTTCGGAAGGCCTGCTGGAGCTGCTGCCGTATGAACGAAACGCTATCCACCACACCTCTGGATCTGTCAGCTTTTGATACAGCCGTGCAGCCGCCGGTGCCTGTATCTCAACCCGAACCACAAGCAGCACTCCCTCTGCCGGTTGAGCTTGCGCCGCTACCCAAACCGGAGCGTCTGGTCGAGGTGGCCAATTTGCCGCCAGAGGAGCTCGCTGCCGCACTGGTCGAGGCCCAAAAAATTAATTTTTCTGACACAAACTCTTTGCTCACTCATGGTGAGGGTGTGCTCGCAGGCATCGCTGGCACCTCGCGGCAATTGCTCTCCGGAGTGCGGCTGGGTGACGCCGGCGAAGCCGGGCAGATTGCCGCTGCGGTTGTCGACGGCATAAAAATTCTACGCATCTCGGACCTTCAGGCCGAGGCAGAGGCGGGCGTCAAACCACGCAGCGTGATGGGCAGGTTACTGGGCGGCATCGCCCAGGCGAAAACCGCGTTTCAGGGGTTTGCAGAGAGTCGCAAGCAGTTTCTCGCACTCATGGACGAGGAGCAGGCCAAGGCGCGGAAAACCAAAGCGGATTTGGCGGTTTCCATTCAGTTGCTGGACAGCCAAGCCCTGGCCATACGGCAGGCGCTGCATAATCTAAAAATTTCGATCGCCGCGGGGCAGATTGCCCTGGACCGCGCCGAGGATGAGCTGGAGCAGAAGCGCATAAATGCGATCGCCAGCGGCGAACCGGCAGATGCGGCGGAGGTGCAGGCGTTTCGCGGCGCCATTGCCAATTTCAGGGGTAAAATAGGGGATATGCGCGAGGCTTTAGTAGGCTCGGCAATGCTGATCCCAATCATCCAGCAAAACCGTGCCGCCGCAGAGACGCGGATGATAAAAATTTCAAACGGCATGCTTGTGGTTATTCCCCGCCTTATG
>JAGWOU010000233.1 GCA_028870815.1 Rhodospirillales bacterium
CATGATCGCGTTCTCCTGTTAATGTAACAGTCATGGTGAGCGAGTGTGACCTTTCCAGGCCATGCGCAGCTGAAATTGTGATAAATCTTTTCTCATTTTTGGCGAGATCATGGCGTCATCCTTGCGCCAGCCTACCCAGTAAAGGCGGCAGGTCCTCCGCCAGCATGCCCGGCCCGGCTTTATTCGCGGCTTCGCCGTGCAACCACACCCCGGCGCAGGCGGCGGGGAAGGGCGCCATGCCGCGGGCCAGCAGAGCGGCAATCAACCCCGCCAGTACGTCCCCTGTGCCTCCCGTGGCCAGCCAAAGCGGGGCGTTGGCGTTGATCGCAGCCACACCGTCTGGTGCCGCGATTACCGTATCCGGCCCTTTCAGAACCGTCACCGCGCCGGTCAGCGCAGCGGCGCGGCGTGCGGCCGCCAGCTTGTCCGGGCCGATGGGGCCGAACAGCCGGACAAATTCCCCCTCATGCGGTGTAATCACGGAAACCCCGCTCAGCTTTTCGGGCACCCCGGCACAGGCGGTCAGCGCATCCGCATCCGCGAGAATTGCCAGGCCCGGCGCCGCGAGCAATTTGGCCAGAGCTACTTCGGCCGCCGCCACGCCCAGCCCCGGCCCCACAACCCAAGTCTTGCGCCGCCCGTCTTGCAGCAGCTCATCCAGGGGCTCGCGCCGCAGCATTATGCCGGGCTCGGGCAACGGCCCGGCATCCTCCGCTGCGATGCTCACCATGCCCGCCCCGGCGCGGCGCGCCGCCATGGCCGCCAGCCGCGCGGCCCCCGGCAGCGTGCCGGAAAGGATGGTTACGTCTCCGCTACTATATTTATGCCCCGTGGCGCTGCGTTGCGGCAGGCGGAACAAGGCGGGGCCGTTTTCCCAGGTGTCGGGCCCCACCTGCCCGATGATCGCATCCGCCATCCCGATATCGCGCAGCAACACCTCTCCGCACAAAGCCCGGCCAGGGAACAGCAGGTGCCCCGGCTTCTTGCGCACAAAAGTCACGGTGAATTCCGCCTGAGGGGCATATCCGCGCACCTGCCCGGTGCCGCCATCCAGCCCGGAAGGCACGTCCACCGCCACGATCCGCTTCGCCGCGCGCAGCAGGGCGATGGTCCGCTCGTCCAGATTCCGTGACAGCCCGGCCCCGAAGATCGCGTCGATCACCAGGCCCGCCCGCGCCGCATCCTCCGGTGTCGCATCCCGGAAATCACGCAGCTTCACCGGCCAGCCTTCCTGGGCCAGATAGCGGGCAGCCACCCGGCCATCGCCGCCATTATTCCCCGGCCCTGCCAGCATCAGAACCGGCGCTTTTTCGCAACGCTGCATGATGCTGCGCGCCACGGCCCGCCCGGCGGCCTGCATCAGCGTGTCCGTGTTTCCGGCCAGCGCGTCCGCCTGGCCCATTTGTGCGGGGGTAAGCAGGGCGCCAGTAAAATTCTCTGGCCGTTCAAAGGAATATGCCATTTACTGCACCTGCACAGAAAGAGGCTGCTGATATGGGAAAGATCATCGCGGTTGCACAGCAAAAAGGTGGTGCGGGCAAGACCATGATCGCGGCCCAGTTTGGCGTGGCGCTGGCGGAGAGCGCAAGTGTGGCGCTGCTGGATATCGACCCGCAAGGCAGCCTGACCACCTGGGGCCGGCTGCGTGCCTCCGCACCCAAGGCCGCACCGGGGGTGGAGGTGCTCACCATCTCCGGCTGGCGCCTTGCCAATGAACTGGAAAAGCTGAAATCCACCCATGATTACGTGCTGGTGGATACGCCGCCGGTGATCGACAGCGATGCCCGCCGGGCGATTCGCGGCGCGGATCTGGTGCTGGTGCCGCTCAACCCCGCCCCGCCGGATTTATGGGCCGCCGAGGGCACGTTGAAGCTGGCGGCGGAGGAGCGCCGCCCGGCTGCATTATTGTTCAACCGCGCACCCGCGGCCTCCCGGCTGCGCAAACGCCTGGAAGCCGAGATCGCGGCGCGGCGGCTCAACCTTCTGCCCACAGCCCTGGCCAACCGCGCAGGTTACGCCAACGCTTTCGCTGATGGGCTGGGCGTTACCGAGGCAGGGCCCGCCACCCAGGCGGCGGAGGAGCTGCGTGCCGCCGTACAGGCAATGCGGGTGCTGTTGGGCGCGCCAGGGTGAAAGAAACTACTGTTTGCTGACTCAAAAGTGCAAAAAAGATCATGTTCGGGGCTTGTCAGCCTGACTCTTTTCCGCCACAAATCGGCTCGCGACATATATAACCGTCGGCAATTGCTCCAAAAAAGAGCGAAAGTTGAACGGGACAATAAATGTCAGTCGCCAAGTTTAGGGAGCCAAGAAACGAGGCATCTAAAGAGATGCTAAAGGCCGGTCCGTCAGGACCGGCCTTTTTTAATTCGGCGTTTCGGCGCCGCTGGTCAGCGGGGTGTGGCGTCTGTTTTGGGTTGCAGGCGGCGGTAGAAGCGGGAGATATCCACCTTTCCCCATATTCCTTCGCGGGTGAACGGGTCCTCGGCCACGAAACGCTCCACCGCCTCGCGGTCTGGCGCCTCCAGCAGCAGCAGCGACCCGGTCATGATCTCGCCGTCATCGGTCTGCAACGGGCCAGACATCATGACAGATACCGGCCCCGCTTCCTGCTGTTCTTCCAGAAAGGCGCGGTGGGCGGCATAAAAATCCAGCCGACGCTGCAACACGCCGGGCCGGTCTTTCGCATGCAGAATATACATGGGCATGTGGATTTGGACCCTCTCCTGACACTTTCCGTTATCGGTAGTATGAAACACGAGCTTTGACACGCCGCATCTTCGCCACCCAGCTTTGTGCTGCGCGCCGAATGCGGCCGGAAGGAGGAAAGCGATGAAGCTGCTTCGCTATGGCGACGAGGGCCAAGAAAAATGGGGCGTGCTGGATGCCGAGGGTGCCGTCCGCACGCTGGACGATGCGTTGCAGCATGTCACGGGCGACGTTCTGACCGAGGGCTGGCTGGCGCAGTTGCAAAAGCTGGGCCCGGCGAAGCTGCCCTTGCTGAAAGCCGCGCACCGCATTGGCCCGCCCATCCCGCGGCCGTTGAATTTTGTCTGCGTCGGGCTGAACTATGCCGACCATGCGGCCGAAACCGGCGGCAAAATTCCAAAGGAGCCCATTCTGTTCCTTAAATCGCTCTCCGCTTTCTGCGGCCCGTATGACGACATCATCATTCCGCCCGGTTCGCGCAAGACCGATTGGGAGGTTGAGCTTGCCGTGGTCATGTCCGCCAAGGCTTCGCATATTTCGGAGGCAGACGCGCTGGATTATATCGCTGGCTACACCATCGTGAACGATGTGAGCGAGCGCGAATACCAGATTGAGCGTTCCGGGCGATGGACCAAGGGTAAGAGCGCCGACCATTTTGGTCCTGTTGGCCCGTGGCTCGTCACCAAGGACGAAGTGCCGGACCCGCAGAATTTACGGTTGTTCTGTGAGGTGGACGGCAAGATGATGCAGGACGGCACCACCGCCAATATGATTTTCGGCGTGCAGATGCTCGTTGCCTATGTATCGCAGTTTATCACGCTTTATCCGGGCGACATCATCGCCACCGGCACGCCGGCCGGCGTGGGCATGGGTCGCAAGCCCGAGCCGGTTTATCTGCGTCCGGGCCAGAACCTGCGGCTCGGTGTGGAAGGGTTGGGTGAACAGCGTGCCAAAACGGTGGGAGGCTGAGCATGGTCACTGAATTCGCGCATATCGAGGTGAAGCCGGGCATGGAGAATGCCTTTCTTGAAGGCGCGGCCAAGAGCCGTCCGATTTTTCTCGCGGCGGAAGGTTGCTTTGGCATGGGCGTGCAGCGCTCGGTGGAGGAGCCGCATAAATTCCTGCTGATGGTGCAATGGGAAAGCGTGGACGCGCATATGGTCGTCTTCCGCCAATCTCAGGGCTTTCAGCAATGGCGCGATACTGTTGGCCAATGCTTTGCTGCCCCGCCGAATGTTTGGCACGGCGAGACGGTGGTTTAGAGCGCGATGACTTTAGGTTCGCTCGCTTTGCGAGCGGAACTGAAGTCTGAATCGCCCTCTAATTCATTAATTCAGAGACGGATTCAGACATGAGAGCGATCGCCGGGGCGATTCGATCTCATGTCATCCGGCTCTAGAAAAGCGCGATCGCGAATGAAACCGCCGCGGTGATGCCAAGCCACGCGGCGGCGGACAGCATGGCCCGGCTGCGTGAG
>JAGWOU010000234.1 GCA_028870815.1 Rhodospirillales bacterium
GGCGGCCCCGGATGAGGCCGCCTTCATGTTAAAGCCGAAGAAACTAAGCCGCCACGCCTGGCCGCGCGTAGGCCGGCGCCTGGGCCTGCAACCTGCGCCGCAGGGCCGCCGGCAACTGGCGGGCTGATTTCACGCGCGGCAGGCTCATCTCCACGATGGCCTCCGGCTCCTCGCGCTCCTCCCAATTGTCGAACGCCATGCGGCTAACATTGTCCACAAAGGTTTCCGCCGGCACGCCTTCCGCGAGGACGAGGGAATGGTCCGCCACCTCCACATGGTAGTAGCGGAAGGCTTCCGGCATGACGGTTTCCCGTGTGATCGACAAGTCATTGATCATGGCCCCCGCCTGCACGAGCAGCCCATCGAGCAGAACGGCATGGTCGGGGGAGATCAGCAGGTCGCGCTTGGGCAGGCCACCGCCCAGTGCCCCGGCAGCGATGCGTACGGGCATAACCCGCAGCGGATCGGCAAAGCGTGTAGAGACGGTTTGCACGCCAAGCCAGTTGATGGGCGCCACACGGCCATCGCTCAGCACCACCATGTCACCGGCTTTCAGTGTTTCCACCGCAACCTCACCATCGGGCGTTAGCACCGCCGTGCCGGCCAGGAAGCAATAGCAAACCGGCTCGCCGGTGCGCAGATTCCAGTTCGCGTCGTTCGGATCGTTCGGCCCGGTCGAGGGGTTGAGGTTAAGCTGCGTGCCCGGCCAGAGATGCGGGTTTTTGGAGAACACGAAATACTGGCCCGTGGTCGAGTCCTCGAAAATGAAGCCCACAACCTGCCCTGTCGTCGCGTCCGTGGCGGTGCCGATATAGGTTTGCACATCCGTCTGCCCGACAATCGTGAAGTGCTCACCGCCCGAGAGAATGGGAGAGCTGTTGGGTGACACCACGGTTTGCGGCCGGATAGGAAACGGTTCGCAGAGCACGAAGCTGTCCTGACCCGGCGCGGGCGCGCCGTTCACCGGATCGATACTGTAGGCGAAGAGGGTTTCATGCGGATAGCCGGGATGGTGGTCATGGTCGTGATCGCCACCCTCACCATTGCCCCGCCCCTGGCCGCCATCGCTATCGCCTGGGCGATGATTTTCCCAGTCGCCGCCGGGAAACAAGTTGAGATTGTCTTGATCGCTCATATACACCTCACTCACAACAGTGAGACGTGTATCTATTTTTCACCATATTCGTATTAATTAAAAAGAGTAAGCATCTATTTTTCGCTAATAGTGGACTAATCAAAAAGAATAATGCACATCAATAACTGGCTGTTTTTAAACAGTATTCAATTTTATGTTATTTGTGAAAAATAGAAAATATACCGGGTTCAGCCCGGTATTGCATGAACTTATCAGCTTTAAGTTGTTTGCTGCCACGCTTGTTGGGGTCAGGCAAAGGCCTCTAGAGCGCGATGATTTCAGCTTCGCTCACTTACGAACGAAGCTGAAATCTGAACCGCCCTCCAAATAATTGAGGAGAGACGGATTCACGGACTAAGTTGGGTTATGGGAAGGACTCAGCTTAACCCGTGAATCCGGCTCTAGCCGCACGAATTGCGCCCCGCTTTCTTGCAGTGCAGCCAGCCCGGCGGCGATGCCAGCACCGCTGGAACGGAGAGGCTGGTTGATATGCCCTTCAATGACATCGCCGTCTTGCGCGGCTTTTATCCGCGCCGCCACCATCTCCGCGGTGAGCGAGGCACCTGCATCCGAAATCAAAGAATATCCCGCAACGCGCAAACCCAGCGCCTCGATTTGCGGCACGACCGACGGGGTATAGAGTCCTGCGGCACCCCGGTACCAAACCGGATGCCTGCCCGTGACTTTATAAGTTGCCGCGGCCCCGCCCGCGATTTCCGCTTCGATGGCCGGCCAGCTTCCCGCCACCTCCAGACCGTAAACGCGCTGCGTGCCCAGCACCGGTGGCAAATGCCGCGCACCATGGTTTTCCAAGGTGAACACGTCTGGATGCTTTAAGAAAAAGGCCAGGCCTTCCGGGTTCATCCGCATCCACACGGCGGTGATGAAGATGGTGGCGGGGATATTCCGCTCCACCAGCAGATTGGCGATGCGCGGATCGAAATGCCCCGGGCAGGCATCCAGCGTCACCGCTACGCGGCGCGGGCCGGATTGCGGCTCCAACCGCAGCACCGGCTCCACCAGCCCATCCTTGCGCATTGCCCCCAATGCCAAAGGCGCCGCCAGCAGCCCGTTCAGCAACTGGCGGCGGTTAAGGCCAAATCCGCAAGCCCCGCACATTGTTTAGCGCTTGGGTAAAATCCGACCAGCCACAGCACCCAGCTTGTGGAGCAGATCGCGGTCGCGCGCATCCGGCTCGGTAATCACAGCGTTGTCCAGCGCCGTATTGCAGCCATGCGGGCAGACGGGACGCGGGGCGGCGATGCGCGGCAGCACGTCCTTCACCAGGTTGCGCGCCTGGGCGGCATTGCCCTTCAGCACTTTCACCACTTGCTCCACGCTCACCGCGTCATGCCCCTCGTGCCAACAATCGTAATCAGTCACCATGGCCAAGGTGGCATAGTCAATCTCCGCCTCGCGGGCGAGTTTGGCTTCCGGCATGTTGGTCATGCCGATCACCGAACAGCCCCAGGAGCGGTAGAGATTGCTCTCCGCCAGGGTAGAGAATTGCGGGCCCTCCATCACCAAATAAGTGCCGCCGCGCGTATAGGGCAGGTTGAGCGCCTTCAGGCTCTCCTCCAGCGCATCGCCAAGCCGTGCACAAACCGGATGCGCCATCGAGACATGCGCGACAAAGCCGGAGCCGAAGAAGCTATTCTTGCGCGCGAAGGAACGGTCGATGAACTGGTCCACGATGACGAAATGCCCCGGCGGCAGTTCCTCTTTCAGCGAGCCGACGGCAGAGAGGGAGATAATATCCGTGACGCCCAGCCGCTTCATTGCGTCGATATTGGCGCGGTAGTTCAACGTGGTGGGGGTGGCTTTGTGCCCCCGCCCATGGCGCGGCAGAAACGCAACCCGCAGCCCCTGATATTCGCCGATCAGGAACTCGTCGGAGGGGTCGCCCCAGGGGGTTTCGACTTTTGCCCATCGGGCGCCTTTAAGGCCCTCGATGTCGTACAGGCCTGAACCGCCGATAATGCCGATGACAGGTTGTTTTGTTTCGCTCATCCCCATACTCCCAGAATAAAAGTGCCGCCTTTTTATTAAGAAGCGGCACCCCTGGACTCTATGATCGAAATCAACCCCTACGCAACCTTGCGCTTCTCCTGATATTGCGGGCGCTTGGGTTTGATCTTGCGCACCTGCATGTCTGGATGACGGGCCGGTTTCTTCACCGGCATGGCTTGGCGCGGCCGCTCCCCGCCCGCCACCGCCATTTTAATGCCGGTCAGCTTCTCAATCTGGTTGAGGTAAGGCAGCTCCGTCGCGTCGCAGAACGCCACCGCCACGCCTTCCGCGCCGTTGCGCGCGGTGCGGCCGATTCGGTGCACATAGCTTTCCGGCTCGTTCGGCAGCTCGAAATTGATGACGTGGGAGACAGCATTCACGTCGATGCCACGCGCCGCGATGTCGGTCGCCACCAGGGCGCGGACCTCGCCAGCCTTGAATGCGTCCAAAGCCCGCTGGCGCTGATTCTGACTTAGATTGCCGTGCAACGCCGCCGACGAGATTTTGGAATTGTTCAGCATCATTGCCACACGGTCCGCGCCGCGCTTGGTGCGGGTGAACACGATCGTCCGGGCGAATTCCGGCTGGTGCAGCAGCTTCACCAGAAGGTTCCGTTTCTCGGGCCCTTCCGCGAAATACACGCTCTGCTCGATCTTCCGGGGTGTGGAGGCAACCGCCTCGATCTCAACCCGCACCGGCTCGCGCAGCAGCCCATTGGCGAGCTTGGCGATTTCCGGCGGCATGGTGGCGGAGAACAGGGCTGACTGGCGGCGGCCCGGAAGTGCGGCCACAACCTTGCGGATATCCGGCATGAAGCCGAGATCCAGCATGCGGTCAGCCTCGTCCAGCACGAAGAACTGGCACTGGTCGATAATCAGCTCGCGGGTGTTCATCAAGTCCACCACACGGCCGGGGCAGCCCACCACGATATCCGCGCCGCGCATCATACGCTGCACCTGGCCGAACCGGCTGACGCCACCAACGATGAGCACGGTACGCAGGCCGA
>JAGWOU010000235.1 GCA_028870815.1 Rhodospirillales bacterium
CGTACGTATACGAGCCATGCGACCAAAGCATGTTTCGGTGGATGTTATGCGGAAGGCGCAGGCTGAAGTTTAAGCGATCTCTTTCAGAAAACGCCCGATTCCGGTCACCGCATCGGCCAGGGAAGATCGTATAATCCGTGCCTGCTCGGGAAAGGCGGTTAGCAACCGGCTGGGAAATTGCCGGTCCAGCAGCACGAATACGCCACGGTCATCCGTGCGGCGGATAAGGCGGCCGAAGGCTTGGCGCAGGCGCAGGCGCACAATGGCATCGTCGTAGTCTCTCGGTGCGCCGTGGGAAAGATGCGTGCGTCGCGTGCGGTGCAGAATATCCGGCCGGGGCCAGGGTGTGCGCTCGAACACCACGAGGCGAAGTGCGTTGCCGGGAATATCCACCCCGTCGCGCATCGCGTCCGTGCCCAGCAGGCAGGAATGTTCCTCGGCGCGGAAGATATCCACTAACGTCGCGTTATCCATCGCATCCACATGCTGGGCGTAGAGGGAAATGCCTTTATCTTCCAACGGAGCCGCGATTTTCGCGTGCACGGCGCGCAGGCGGGAAATAGCGGTGAACAGGCCCAGCCCGCCGCCGCCTGCCGCCTCAAACAACGCTTTATACGCCCCGGCTAATTGCCCGATATCCTGCGTGTTCACGTCCGAAACCAGCACCACGCGGGTGCGGTCGGCGTAGTCGAACGGGCTGTCGAACGCGGCGCGGATGGCAGGGGTGGCGAGATGCGCCGCGCCCGTCCGGGATTCGGCATTCTCCCAGGCTTCCTCTACATCCGTGCCGTCGCGCAAGGTGGCGGAGGTGATCAGCAGCCCATGCGCCGGGGTGGCAATGGATTGCGTGAACGCCTCCGTCGGGTCCAGCATATGGGACAGCAGGGCGACATCTTTATCCGTCCCGGCTTCGCGGTCCAACCGCAGGAATTCCACACGGGTGGGGCGTTCGCCGGGGGCGGGTTCGGAGTCCAGCCCATCGAGGATACGCTTCCAGGCGGAGAGCGGGTCAATGGTGCGGCGCTTCAGGCTGCGGGCGGTGCCCTCCAGCCGTTGGCGCATGGCTTCTTCCAAATCCGGTTCGGTTTCCAGCCGCTCCAGCATGCGCTCGCGCAGGGCGGATAAAGGCGCGCGGAGTTGCTCCATGGCTTGGCCAAGTTTGCGGGCGGCGGGCAGAATATCCTCGTTCACCGGATGCAGATCGACCTCAAAAGCTAAGGGCGCCGCGAGCTCTGATTCATTCGCCCGGGCGCGGGCCTGGGCGCGCAAAAGTCGGAGCCATTCCTCCGCCGGGTTGTTGTCCGAGGCCAGTTCCGGGTCCAACCGCACGGAGAACATCGGCGCGGGCAGGCATTTGGCGAGTTTGCTGGCGTGGTCGATGGATTTATGGGTGGCTTCATCCATGGCCGCCATGTCCTCCAGCCGTTTGGCAAGGCCGCGCGCGCGCGAGCGCGTGCCTTCAGCGCCCAAGAGCCAGCGGCGGAGTTCCGCCATCGCGGTGCCGGAGAGTTCGACGGAAAACGCGGAATCCGCCGCGTCGAAAATATGGTGGCCTTCGTCGAAAACATAGCGCGTGGGCACGTTGTCGTCGTCCAGCCCGCCCCAGACGGCTTGCGCCATCACGAGCGCATGGTTGGCGATGACGAGATCCGCCTGGCGGGCGTCGCGGATCACGCGCTCGATCACGCAGGTGGAGAAATGTGGGCAGGCGGCATGGATGCACTCGCCGCGCCGGTCCGCGATGCTCGCCAGCAGCCCCTGGCCATAAAGTTCCGCGAACCAGCCCGGCAAATCGCCGCCGAACAAATCGCCATCGGCGCTGGCGGCGGCCCAGCGGGCGATGAGGCCCAGCGGAATGGCGCGGGTTTCCGCGTTCATCGCATCCTCGAAATTCAGCAGGCAGAGATAATTCTCCCGCCCCTTGCGCAGCACGACGCTCGTGCCCGGCGGCAGGCGGCTGGCTTCCTGCTCGATCTGCCGTTGCAGGTGGCGGGTATAGGTGGAGACCCAGACCGCGCCTTTGTTGCGCTCCGCCCAGATTGAGGCGGGGGCAAGATAGCCCATGGTTTTGCCGGTGCCGGTGCCGGCTTCCGCAAGCACCACTTGCGGGCTGCCTTCTGCTTCACGCGGGGCAAAGGCGCCGGTGACGGCGGAGCAGAAATCCGCCTGGGCGGGGCGCTGCTCGGCGGCGGGGCCAAGCAGGCTGGCGAGGCGTGCGCGGGCTTCAGCCGGGGCGACGGCGAAAGAAGACGGGGGTGGGCGTGGGGCTACTTCCTCCCATTTCGGCAGGCGTTTCCACAGCCGCATGGCCATGCCATCCGGCCGGGCATCAGGCTGGCCGAGGGCGGCCAGCACGTAAGGCGCCCAAAGCCAGCCCGCTTGGCCCATCCGCGCCGCCAGCCCTGCCGCGTCCCGGTTCGCGGGTGTGTTTTTGCCCGCTTCCAGCCGGTTGAGCAGCAGCGCCGCCATCTCAGGCAAAGCCTGGGCGGCGGATTCCAGCGAATGTGGTACCGGCAATTCCAGCGCCCTGGCAAACCCCGCCGGGGTGGGGGCAAGGCTTTGCGCGGGGTGCACGAAGGCGAACAACTCCAGCAGGTCCAGTAATTGGATGGCGGGGCTGCCGAGGCGTTTAAGTGTGGCCGGAGCGTGGATGGCAAGCGGGATGGTGGCGCCGACCGCTCTGGCGACCATGCCGGGCTTCAGGGGGGAGATGACCCCATCCGCATCCAGCAGAACGGCGCGGCCATGGCCGGCGGCGAGAGCGGGCAGGGCGGGAAGACTCGGCATTAAGCCCCGTTATAAGGGGCTGTTCACGATTTGTCTTGGGGGCTCAGGGGTTGCGGGAGCCGATGTTGCCGTCGCCCGTCCGGCGAGCCTGGGTTTCAAGAAATGCCCGGATTTTGCGCAGCGCGGCTGAGCCAGGCGTGGCCAGCGGGGCGCAGCCAAATGTCTCAATCGTTTTGGTGGCGTCTGGTCTGAGCAGGATAGGCGCGGCGTGCGCGGTGAAATCGGCAAAGGAGGCACGACCTCCGCAATCAAGATAGCTTTCGGAGGGAAGGTTTTCGGCCAGGAGGATGTCGTGCGCATCCAGTTCGATATGATGATAGGTGACTGTGCGGCAGGCGGGGTCGCGCAGCACGGTTGTACCGTTGATCAGGTGCTTGGCCTCGACCAGATGATTGGCGGTGAAGATCGCATGGTCGGGGGAGAGGCGCAGGTCGCGCTCAGGCACGCCCGGGCCGAAGGCACCGGCGCGAATGAGCACGGGGCGCAAATCTTCGGGTAGGGCGCTGGCCACCGTGCCGAAGCTGCGCTGACCAACCCATACCACTAGCCTTTCGGATGGGCCGTTTTCACGGACGGTGAGCACGGCATCCCCTTCCTCCAGTGTCTCCACCGGAACAGGGCCGCGCGGTGTGAGGATGGCGGTGCCGCACACGAAGCAGGGCATGGTTTGTGAGCGAATTTGCGGGAAGGTGGGGGAAGCCTCGCAGCGGTCATATTTGCGGCGTTGCTGCGTGGCGCTGGCCCGTTTGCCGGTGCGTTTTGATTTCTGAAGGCCGGTGTTGGTAATGTCCGTCGTCGTGCCGGTCATCCGCAGGGCCTGGCCATGGCGGTCGCGCTGGATCACCCGGCCACGGCTCAGCACCCATTTGTAGCTGCCATCCTTGCAGAGCAGTCGGTGTTCGACTTCATAATCGCTGGTTTCGCCGTTGAAATGCGCTTGCATCGCGGCCTGGACGTAAGCGAGATCCTCGGGATGGACGCGGGTGTAGGCGACCTCAATGGGGTTGGATTGGGCCCCATCCTCGTAGCCGAGCATGCGAAACCAGCTCGCGGAATAGCGGATTTCGCCGGTTGACACGTTGCGGTCCCATACACCGGTGCCGCTGACCTCAACGGCCAGGGGCCAAATCTCCGAAAAATCATTCGTGTCCGCGGACCAACTCACGATCAGTCTCCTTAGCGTGTATTTTCGGTGCGTTACACCTCAATTGCCTCTCCACGTAGAGCGAGGATAACCTGGTTCGTGGCCGGGTAGAAAGGTATAACTGAGCATATACAAGGGGATGTATGCGGAGGGAGAAGAAAATGCGGCGCCGCGGGCAGTTAAGGCGGGCGTAAAGGGATAATTTTTCTATAAAA
>JAGWOU010000236.1 GCA_028870815.1 Rhodospirillales bacterium
GGATGAATTTGCGGTCTTTCGTATAGACCTCAACCGACCCGGTATGGCGGTTGGCCCAGCGGTTGCCGATGCCGAAGACGAAATCGGATTTCAGCAGGGTGGCGTTGCCGTAGCGGTGGCTGGTTTGCAGGCCGGCCATGCCAGCCATCAGCGGGTGGTCATCAGGGATGATGCCCCAGCCCATAAGGGTCGGGATCACCGGCACGCCTGTCAGCTCGGCCAGTTCAACCATCAATTCGCTCGCATCGGCGTTGATGATGCCACCACCGGCGACGAATAGTGGGCGCTCCGCGGCATTGAGCATTTCAAGTGCCTTGCGGGCCTGCTTAATTGTGGCCGCGGGCTTGTAAACGGGCAGGGGCTCGTAGGTGTCGATGTCGAATTCGATTTCGGCCATCTGCACGTCAATCGGCAGGTCGAGCAGGACGGGGCCGGGGCGGCCGGATTTCATCACGTGGAAAGCCTGCTGGAAGGCGCGCGGTACCAAAGCGGGCTCACGCACGGTGCAGGCCCATTTGGTGACCGGCTTGGCAATAGACTCGATATCGACCGCCTGGAAGTCTTCCTTATACATGCGCGCGCGCGGCGCCTGGCCGGTGATGCACAGCATCGGGATGGAATCCGCCTGGGCGGCATAAAGGCCGGTGATCATATCCGTGCCGGCCGGGCCGGAGGTGCCGATGCACACGCCGATATTCCCGGCCTTGGCACGGGAGTAACCGTCGGCCATGTGGGAAGCGCCCTCGACGTGGCGGGCCAGAACGTGGCGGATGGAGCCGCGTTTGCGCATTGCGGCGTAAAGCGGGTTGATGGCTGCCCCCGGAAGGCCGAAGGCGATGTCGATGCCCTCGCGCTCCAAAACCAGTACGGCGGCGTCCGCCGCAGTCATTTTCGCCATGTCGTCCTCCAGCAAAAGAAAATCTGGTGGAACACCTACTCCAAATCGGGCTTGGAATTCGAGACGGCTTCCACGATACGGAAATTTTTTGCAACCTCTATTGAAAATCAGCGTAATTTGAAATTCTGATTTGTGCAATCGAAGGCATTTTGCTATTTGCCGGCGGGTTTTCCCGTATCATGAAAATTATCGGAAAATTGCCCTGAAATTTCAGGTGATTGCCAATTTTTGAATACGAAAGCAAGGAGCACGCAATGGGCCGGCCCACCGCAACCAAAAACCCTTCCGCCTCGCGCGGCGCCTCCGCCAAGGGCCGGTCAGATCAGGTGCAGTCGCTTGTCCGCGCATTGTCTTTGCTGAACCGCATTGCGGAGGCCCCGGATGATGGCGCCAGTCTGACGGATCTTGCCCAGCAAGTCGGTCTGCCGGCATCAACCGCGCATCGGCTGCTTCTGACTCTGGAGCAGGAGCGTTATGTCCGCTTTGTCCAAAGCCGCCGTCTTTGGACAATTGGCGTCCAGGCCTTTGTCACGGGCTGCGCCTTCATCAAAACCCGCAACCTTGCCGCGCTGGCGCGTACGCATTTGCGCGGCCTCATGGAAAACAGCGGCGAGACCGTCAATCTCGCGGTGGAGGACAAAGGCGAGGCCGTTTACCTTGCCCAGGTGGAATGCCGCCAGATGATGCGCGTGCTGGCCCGCCCCGGCACGCGCGTGCCCATGCATTGTTCCGCAGTTGGCAAGGCGATACTGTCCGCAACCTCCGAAAAGGCCATCGGCCAGATTTTGCGCCAGCACGGCATGCCCAGGCTAACGGCCAAAACAGTCACTACTCCAGCCGCGCTGCGCGCCGAGCTACTTAAGGTAAAAGGCCAGGGCTACGCCGTTGATGACGAGGAGCACGCTGTCGGCCTGCGCTGCATTGCAGCGCCGGTTTTCGACGAAACCGGGGACGTGGTTGGCGCTGTTTCGGTGTCCGGCCCGATGGCGCGTATTGATGAAAATCGGATTTCCGAGCTTGGCCGCATGGTGGTTGACGCGTCCCTCGCCATCTCGGCCGAGATGGGTGCGACATCTCCCCAACCCGCAAACTAAGCCCGGGCAATTACGCCAATGGCGGCGTTTTTGGGCTGATTCAACTGGTGCGCCCAGCATAAAGCCGGGTAAGTTGCTTGGCCGCTTCCATCATGGCGTCGCCAAACGGCGCGATCCGGTCGTCCGTCATGCGGAAATTGGGGGCTGATACAGAAATCGTGCCCGCCGGCTCGTCAAATTCATTGAGGATCGCTGCGCCGACGCAGCGCATGCCAAAGGAGTGTTCTTCATTGTCCACCGCGTAACCCCGCTGCGCGGTAAGCTCGACATCCGCGAGAAGTGCCGCCCTGTCACCGTGAGTGGAGGCTGTGAAGCGGGTATAGTTGTAACCTTCGAGGAGCTTGTCGCGGCGTTCCGGCGCCAGCACGGAAAGCACCGCCTTGCCCGCGGCCGAGGCATGCAGCGGCAATTCTGAGCCCGGGCGGAAGAATGCACGGACCGAGGCGTGGCTCTCCGCCTGCCCGACGCAGACGATGACCGGTTCCTCGAATTTTGACAGATTGATGGTTTCTGCTGTGGCCTGCTGTAACGTGCGCAGCACCGGGCGGGCGATTTCTGGCAGTTTGCGGATGCGCAGATACGCTGACCCGATGCGGAAAAGTCCAACCCCGACCGACCATAGCCCCGTTTCAATGTCGTGGCCGACCAGGCCGCGATGCTCCAGGGTTTGCAATTGCCTGTGTACCGTCGAGATCGGCAGGCCGGTGCGCCGGCTGATTTCGGCGAGGGAGGTGAAATCTATCCCTGCCAATACTTCTAAAATGGAGATCGCCCGGTCGAGGGACTGGATGTCGCTGCTGCCTTCGCCATTGGAAGACGGCGGCCTGCCACGACGACGGGGAGCCTGGGGCATGGTGATGTCATTCATGCGCTCCTCCTTGGTGTGCAGAATTGCCATACTTCACCTATTTTCTCATAATACAAGAATATTTTCCCACGATACAAGAAAGACTCCACTGGACAAAATCCTCCTGATTTGCCATTCTCTCACATCGTGAGATTAATTCCCATATAAATGTTAGTGTGGGCAGGTGGAGGAGCAAAGATGGCGCGGATGCTGGCGATTGGGATAATGGAGAGGGGCGGTAAAAACGCTGCTTTTGGTGGTCCTGGCGCTGTCATTTTGCCGTTTTTTGGCCTGCCGGCGAACGGAGTTATGCCAAAGAAATAAAGCGACTCGTGGGGGAAGGGGAAATCAGTAAGGAGTTTTGAGCATGAAGGTATGTATTTTTGGCGCCGGTGCGATCGGCGGTTACTTGGGCGCGGAAATGTCTCGGGCCGGTGCGGATGTTAGTCTGGTTGCCCGCGGCGCGAACCTTGAGGCCATGCGCCGCGATGGCGTGCGCGTGATTAAGGAGAACGAGGAGTTTGTCGCCCGCCCCGTCTGCACGAGCGACACGAGCGAGCTTGGCGTCCAAGATTACGTGATCATTGGGCTCAAGGCGCATCAGATTTCCGCCGCTGTCCCTGCTCTGCGTCCGCTTTTGGGCAATCATACCAGCGTGGTCACCGCGGTGAACGGTATTCCTTATTGGTATTTCCACCGTAACGGTGGCAAGCTGGACGGCAGCATCGTCGAGAGCGTTGATCCGGGCGGAGTGCAGTGGAACAACATTGGTCCGGAGCGGGCGATCGGCTGTATCGTCTATCCGGCCACCGAGCTCGAACAGCCGGGTGTTATCCGCCATATTTATGGCGACAAATTCCCAATCGGCGAGCCTTCTGGTGAAATCACGCCGCGCGTTCAGCGCCTGTCGGAGCTGTTCGAGGCTGCGGGCCAGCGCGCACCGGTTCTGGAGCGCATTCGCGACGAGATATGGCTCAAGCTGTGGGGCAATCTCAGCTTCAACCCCGTCAGCGCCCTCACCCATGCGACGCTGGACGTGATCTGCACCGATCCGGGCACGCGGGCGGTTTGCAAGGCCATGATGCTGGAGGCGCAGGAGATTGCCGAGACCCTCGGCGTGAATTTCCGCGTCGATGTTGAGCGGCGGATCGAAGGCGCGCGCAAGGTCGGCGCCCATAAAACCTCCATGCTGCAAGACCTTGAACGTGGACGCGATATGGAGGTTGCGCCGCTGCTGACGGTTGTGCAGGAATTTGGCCGTATGGTAGAC
>JAGWOU010000237.1 GCA_028870815.1 Rhodospirillales bacterium
CGCGAAACCGAACCCCACCCCGGCAACCAGCATGGTGCCGGCGCCGCCGCGGCGCGAGGGGCGCATGGAAAACCCCGCCGCCACCAGCGCCATGGTGGTGCAGAGCAGCGGCAGCGCCAGCAGAGACTGGAAAACGAGTTCATGCTGCGTGGCCGAGAAGCCGGAGCGCCGGAGCAGATGGATGAAGCCCGGCAGCGCCCAGAAGGAGAGCGCATTGGGTGAGGCGAAGCTCTCCTGCACGCGGCTCACGGTGAGGTCCGTCGGAAAACTCATCTGCTGGATATGCCGTGGCATCGCGCCTGGGCGCAACAGCGAGACGTTACTTAGCTCCCAATCGCCGGAATTCAGCGTGGCGTCCTTTGCCTCCAGCCGCTCCAGCAGCTCCGTATCCGCATTCAGCCGCAGGATGCTCACCTGATCGGCCTCCAGGGATTTACCACGCAGCCGGACATTGCTGGCATGGACAACGGCGATGCCGTTGGGGGCAAGGCCGGCATCGGCCTGCCGGACCCAAAGCGAGCCGCCATTTAAAGACAGCGGCCCGCCTGAAGGCTTGAGATAGAGATCGTCGAGCTGTTCGGCCCGGCCATACAGCACCGCCGATAGCGGGCTGACCGCGGTGGTGCAGAGCACGCCCAGCACGCAGGCCACCGCAACCGGCGTGGCCAGAAATTGCCAGGCGGAAATGCCGGCGGCGCGCGCCACCACAAGTTCGGAGGAGCGCGCCAGCCGCCAGAAGGCGTAAATGCCGCCCAGCAGCACCGCGAAGGGCATGATCTGCATCAGGCTCCAAGGCAGGCGCAGAAACTCAATCTCGACAAGCACACCAAAACTGGCGTGCGGTGCTGTGGCGGATTCGCGCAAAAGCTCCAGAAAATCGAAAAGTGCCACCAGCCCGGTGAGGCCTGCGCTCATCGCCAGCACCGCCGTGGCGAAATGCCGCCCGAAATACCAGGAGATGGTGAGCGGCAGCTTCATGCGCGCGGCGCGCCCTGGCGAAGCAGCAAGGCCAGGGCGATACCCGGCGGCACCACGGCCCAAATCCAGATGAGCGGCAGCAAAGCGGTATTGCGTGCCGCGAGGTTATTCACCCCCAGCCCCAGCGCCACCAGCGTGGTGACGATGCCAACGGCGCCGATGATGCGCGTCAGCCCGCCATGGCGGCGGAAGGTTCCGCCAAGCGCCGCCACCAGCGCCACCAGCGTATAGCCAATGGTGGCGAGTGGGGCGCTTAGCCTGCGTTGGGCCTCCACGAGCCATTTTGCCCGGTCGCCTTTCGGCATGTCGGCCGGGGGGTGGAACAAGGCTGCCAGCGGCGCCTCCGCTGGGTCGGTGTCGATGGGCCCGCCGTTGCGGATGGCTTCCGCCAGTGAGAGCGTGTTGCGCTGAAAGGTCAGCAGGTCGAGCTGACCGGTTTTTGGGTCGATTTGCTGGCGTGAGCCGTTTTCCAGCACCACCACCGGGCCCTGCGTGGTTGGCACCAGCTTGCCGGTGCGGGCCAGGATGGTCGCGGGCGCGCTGGGGTCGCGATTATCCTCGATGATGATGCCCTTCAGGCTGCCATTAGCGCTGCGGGTCTGCACGTAAACGGTGATATCGCGCGAAACCGCGGTGAACACGCCCGGTTCCAGCAGAAACGCGGCGATCTGGTTGCGGATTTCATATTGGTAATCCCGGAAGATTGAGAGGCTCCAGGGCACGGCGCCGAGGCTGAGCCCGTAGCCCAGCAGCGTGACCGCCACGGCCAAGGAGAGCGCCGGACGAGCGAGCTTAGCGTCCGAGAGGCCAAGCCCGCGCATGATGGTCAGTTCCCGGTCGCCGGAGAGCCGTAGATAGATGAACAGCACCACGATGAAAGAGGTGATCGGCAGGATGGTCGCCAGGAAGCTCGGCACCAGCAGGGCAGTGAGCTTGAGGAAAACGAAAGGGGAAAGCCCGTGGCTAACAATGATCTGGATGAAGCGCAGCGACTGGGTCAGCCAGATGAGTGCCACCAAACCGGCGGTGACCAGCGCCAGTGCCAACAGGAGTTGGCTAAGCATGTATCGGTCCAGCCGGTGGAAGAAGGGTAAGGCTTGCATCTCGGCTGCATCTCTGGCGGCCCCGGGCGGGGAAGGCAAGGGCGGCAGGGCGGGCTGAAACATGCCGTGACCAAACACGCGGATGAGGCAAAATTATGCGTTGCAGCTTCCACAGAAAAATTGTTGTATCCGCCACAAATTTGGGAGGCGTATGAACCATGGTCCTAAAGGACGCGCGTTTCGTAATGTGGTCACGGGTCGGCGCGCCGTTTGGGACGTGGGGCACAGCCTCGTGCGGTGACGGATGACCGGTCTGATCCCAAACGGGGCGCCCCATGCCGCGGAGCTTTCGGATACCCAGCTTGAGCGGCGGTTGCAGGCCAGGCGCAAATGGCTAGGCGACGCTGCCTTTGAATATGACCTGCCGCTGGAGCCGGTGCGTGGCGATGGCGTGTATCTGTTTGACGGCGCCGGGCATCGTTACCTAGACATGCACAGCAACGTGCCCTCGATGGGCCATGGCCACCCGGAAGTGGTATCGGCCATTGCCGCCCAAGCAGCCACGCTGAACACGCATTCACGCCATCTCAGCAACGAGGTTGAGGCGTATGCCGCGCGGCTGCTGGGGCTGTTCCCGGCCCCACTGGGAAATTTGGTGATGACCTGCTCGGGCAGCGAGGCCAATGACCTCGCCTTACGTGTCGCCCGGATGGTGACGGGCCGGAAGGGCGTTATTGTCACCTCAAGGGCCTGCCATGGCAGCACCGCTGCCACGGCGGAAATTTCTCCGGGGCTGCGCCAGCCCTTGCCGGCGCATGTAAGGACGATTCCCGCGCCAGACCCCCGCCTCGCGGGCAAGGCCGAATTGAGCAGTTGGTTTGCCGCCCGCGTGCGTGAGGAGGCCGATATACTGCAAAATACCGGGGTTGGCTTCGCCGCGCTGATACTGGACAGCGTGTTCAGCTTCGAGGGCGTGTTCACCGACCCGCCGGGTTTTCTGGCTCAGGCCGTGGATGCCGCGCGCAGGGTGGGCGGGATGTTCATTGCCGATGAGGTGCAGGCCGGGTTTGGCCGAACGGGCGCGATGTGGGGTTTCTCCCGGCATGGGGTGGTGCCGGATATGGTGACGCTGGGCAAACCGATGGGCAACGGCTACCCGGTGGGCGGAGTGGTGATGCAGGCGGATCACCTGGCCCGGTTGAACGCCAGCGCGCCCTATTTCAGCGGCTGCGGCGGCAGCCCGGTGGCGGCGGCGGCGGCCACGGCGGTGCTGGATGTGATCGAGCGCGAACGCCTTCTGCGCAATGCCGGGCGTAGCGGTGACGCGTTGCGCAAGGGTCTGCGGCGGTTGGCGAAATCCTCGCCGCGCATCGGCGCCGTGCGAGGGGCGGGGCTGTGCTTCGGCGTCGATCTGGCCGTGCCGGGATCAGGCGCGCCGGACCCGGAGGCGGCGCGGCGGGTGGTGAATGCGCTGCGCCGGAATTTTGTTTTGGCCGGCAGGGCCGCGCCGCGCGGCCATACCTTGCTGCTGCGTCCGCCATTATCCATCTCGACGGAACAAGCGGAGCAATTTCTCGAGGTTTTTGGCCGTGTTCTGGGCATGCTTGGCTGAACCGCGCGCATCGGAGCGCACTTATGCATGTGAACGCCTCGACATCTGGTTGTCACATCGCTACTTGGAGGCCCGGATGAGCAAGGCGAAATCAGCATGATCGACGACGACAAGCCCCATGAGGAAGGCGGCGTTTTCGGTGCCTGGAATGTGGCCGACGCGGCGGCGATCACAGCGCTTGGCCTGCATGCGTTGCAGCATCGCGGCCAGGAGGCGACGGGCATCGTTACCCATGACGGCGTGCGCTTCCATTCGCATAAGGGGCTGGGGCTAGTGGGCGATAATTTTGGCGATGCCAAGGTTATGGCTGGGTTGGCGGGTGCCCGCGCCATCGGTCATAACCGCTATGCCACCACGGGCGATACGGTGCTGCGCAATGTGCAGCCGCTTTTCGCGGAGTTCGAGTTCGGCGGCTTCGCCGTTGGTCATAACGGCAATCTCACCAACGCGCATACCCTGCGCCG
>JAGWOU010000238.1 GCA_028870815.1 Rhodospirillales bacterium
AAGAGTAATTGCCTGTCGCGGTGACGTTGCCCTGCAATGTCGCGTCTTTCAGCCGGCTGGCCATTTCAGGGCTGGAAGCGATGAGCGTGCGGAAGAAATTCTCTATGTCCGCGCCGCGATTTTTGAAAACATCCGCCGGACAAACGGCGCCGACGCTGGTGGTGCCATCAGAAAGCGGAATGAACCAGAACCAGCCCTGGTCGAACCAGACGATAGTGATGTGGCCTTCATCCCGCCCCTCTAACCTGCGGGCGTTGGTGAAATGACCAAACACGGCGGCGCTGTTATTGCGCGGGTTCCGCTCCTTAACACCAAGCTGCGAAGCCAGAACCGTGTCTCGGCCGGATGCATCGATGACGAACCGCGCCCGCCATTGCAGTGATTTACCGTCCAGGGCCGCCGTAACGACCGGATCGCCATGCTCTGGAAAGGCGACGTCCGAGACGCGGCATTCCTCAAACACCTCAGCCCCTTTGGCGGCAGCATTCCGGAACAGCACTTCGTCGAAGCTGGACCGGCGGACCTGAAATGAATAGGGAAATCGCTTATCCAGCGCGTGGCCGAAATCGTACCGCACGCTTTTGCCGTGATACGGCGAAACGAACTCGATTCCGTGCTTGCGCATGCCGCTGGTCTCGATCTTGCTCCGCACGCCAAGGCGGTCCAACAGCGGCAAGTTATGCGGCAGCAAGGATTCGCCGATGTGAAAGCGCGGGTGCTTGTCTTTGTCGGCCACCACCACCCGCAAGCCAGCCTCGGCCAGCAATGCCGCCGCCGTGGCGCCTGCAGGGCCACCGCCAATAACGAACACATCGCAATCAGCCGGCATCACGCTTTGCTCCGTCACCCGTCCTGCTCCTTCATCCCGAACATTGACCGGCCGGTTATATCCGCCGAAACTCGCTCTGCTTCCGTTAAGCCATAGGTGTGCCGCCATGTCCAACAATCAAGACCAGCCCGAGACGGCGGCGGCGCGAGGTGAAATCGCCTCTTATTATGCCAGCCCCGCGCGCAGGCCAGGTGCCACCCGTGATTTGTTCAACCGCTTCGCCAGGCATTATGACCTGATCAACCAGATCTTTTCTCTTGGCTCCGGCGAGTGGTACCGGCGCACCTGCCTGCGCCAAGCCGGGGTTGGGCCTGGTGCGGTGGTGGTGGATGTGGCGGTGGGCACAGGTTTGCTGGCACGGCAGGCGCAACGGCTGATGCGGGGGCGCGGCACGCTGATCGGGGTCGATCTCAGCGAATCAATGCTCGCCAGAGCGCAGAAAACGCTGAACATTCCGCTGGTGCAGGCCACGGCAGAGGCACTACCCTTGGCAGACGGCATCGCTGATTTCGTGACCATGGGCTATGCGCTGCGGCATCTCTCCAATATAGGCGAGGCATTGGCGGAGGCATCACGGGTGTTGCGCCCGGCGGGAAAGCTGGTGCTGTTGGAAATTAGCGCGCCCTCCCACCCCGTTATTAAACTGGCGGCGGGCACGTTTGTCGGCGGCGTACTCCCGGCGGTTTCGGCCGTGGCGGCGCGCAGCCGTCAAGCGAAAGCACTCATGGATTACCACTGGCGGACGATCTCAGCTTATGCGCCGCCCGAGGCCGTGCTGGATGCCATGCGCCGCGCGGGTTTTCAGAACGCCTCATGCGCCAGCGAACTAGATTTTTTCCGGTTTTACTCGGGCCAGAAGCCAACGCCGGGGCAAGAAGAAACCGACCAAGCCATTTGACGGCACCCGCTGGCGGCAGCGTGATCCACTCAAAATCGAGGCGGCCAGTTAAATACAAATTCATAAAATAGATATAAATACAATTAAATCAAATACTTATTTGAACAGCAAAGGAGCTATCTATTGCCTCACCTGCGGACAAGCCTCAATATCGCAGCCCTATGGACCAAATGAATTCCAGCTCTGAAACATGTCATCTGATCATCGGCGGCGGGGGTTTTATTGGCCGCCATGTCGGCCTCGCGCTCGCATCGAGGGGTCAACGCGCGACCCTCACTGGCAGAAATAAACCCGATTTTCTTCAAAATCTTACCTTATCGACCTTGCTGTCCTGGCGTGACCTCAACATGCAGAACGCCGATTGGGATGAACAGATTAGGGGCGTTGACGTTGTTCATTTTTACGCTTGGGGCTCGCTGCCCTCCACCGCCAATGCCGACCCTAAGGCGGATCTGGAGCTAAATCTCGGAGCTCTGCTGGGACTGCTTGACGCCCTGAAGCGCCGTGGCCATGGCCGTGTGGTGTTCTCCTCCTCCGGTGGCACCGTTTATGGCCCACTACAGCAGGTTCCGGTGCCCGAGACGCATATATTAGCGCCTATCAACGCCTATGGCGCCAGCAAGGCAACGGCGGAGATTTATCTCAACCTTTATAAGGCCATGCACGGGCTGGATTGCAGGATAGCACGGATCGCGAACCCATTTGGGGCAGGGCAAGATGTCTCCCGCGGGTTGGGGGCGGTTACGGCCTTCATGAATAGAGCCTTGAACAACCAGCCCATCGAGATTTGGGGCACTGGAGAGGTGGTTCGCGACTTCGTTCACATCGCCGATGTAGCCGAGTGCCTGGCGCAATTGGCTACCGCGCCGGCACTAAATGGTCAGCATGTTTTCAATATCGGCAGCGGCACAGGCACAAGCCTGAACGAAATTGTCATGGCGCTGGAGACGCGCCTAAACCGGAAATTGATCGTCAACCGCAAACCCAGCCGCGCCTTCGACGTGCCATCCAACGTGCTGTGCATCGAGCGGGTGAAAAAAGTACTGGGCTGGCAGCCACGCCTTAGCTTCTCTGACGGGTTGGGACGGATGCTGTCCGATCTTGCCACCCACCGTGACTTTTCCACACTCCATGCACCCGAAGCTAAGACTCCACAAAAGACAAGAAAGCCACGCAGAATGGCCACCACGTCCGCCATTCAGCCTAAGGACCAGCAGCAGTGAAAATCGCCTTATTTGTGCATTGCTTTTTCCCCGATCATTTTTTTGGAACCGAAACCTATACGCTTCAGATCGCACAATTACTTAAAGCACGCGGACACGAGGTTACGGTGGTCACCGGGGCATTTCAGCACGAACCGCGCAACCGGGCCATGCTGACCCGCTATATTTATGACGGGCTGCCGGTTATCGTTTTCGACAAGAATTACCTCCCACACCAATCTGTTCTTGAATCCTATTGGCAAGATAACGCCCGGCCGGTGTTGCGCGCGATTTTGACAGAGTTGCAGCCGGACATTGTACATGTCACCCATTTAGTGAATCACACCGCCGTGCTGCTGGAAGAAGTCAAGGCCGCGGGTTACCCGCTGGTGGCGACGTTGACCGATTTTTTCGGCTTCTGTTATACGAGCACGCTGGAAACTGCGGAAGGCGGACTCTGTACAGGACCAAACCGGTTGCGCACCAACTGCATCGCCTGTTACGATAAAGCCTCCGGCAACTGGCCACGGCGGCAATACAAACTCAGCATCTTGGCCGAACGGCTATATTACAGCCTACGAAGCCTGCGGGACGAGCGGCAGCTTCATCCGATCGGAGACCTTGTAAAACGTCCACGAATTCTACACCGAGCTTATCAACTCTACGATGCGATGATCGCGCCGACCCAATTTCTGCATGATGCCTATACGTCTAACGATTTCGATAACAGCCGTATGCATCTCAGCCGTTTCGGTGTGGAGCTTGACCGGCAGGAGAAACCGGCAAGGGCGCCGGATGCGCCGCTTGTGGTAGGCTATGTGGGCCAAATGGCCGCGCATAAGGGTGTTCATTTATTGATGGAAGCGGCAAGGAGTTTACCGCCAGGCAGCTTTCGGCTGAAAATCTACGGCCCGCTGGCTGACACACCCTATGTTCAAAAACTGCGCGCCCTGGCGACCAAGGACATGGAGTTTTGCGGCACGTTTTCCTCAAGCGAGTTCCGAACCATCCTGGATGGTATTGATGTGCTTGCCATTCCCTCGACCTGGTATGAAAACAGCCCGCTCGTATTGCTCAATGCGCTGGCGTCGCACACACCGGTTATTGTTTCCGATGTGCAAGGCATGACAGAATTTCTCGATGGCGGCAACGGTTGGAGCTTCA
>JAGWOU010000239.1 GCA_028870815.1 Rhodospirillales bacterium
TCGGACATGGAGTGTTTGGCCCTGTCACCCCGACGCAGCGCCGCCAAGCGGATGGCGCGCATATGGATGAAGAGGTTTTCCGTTATCTCCACCATGAGATTGCATTTGCTCATGGCTATGATGGCCCGATGAAACACCATGTTGGATTGCGCGTACTCATCGACATGCTGGACGGGGCTCTTCTCGAAGGTAGCAATCTCACGCAATTGCGCGATCTCGTCATCAGATGCCTTCTCGCAAGCAAGGCGGGCGGCCATGCTTTCGATCGCCGACCAGATTGAGACCATCTCGATAAGTTCGCGTTTGTTTTTGCGAACAATGAAAATCCCGCCGCGAGGTATCGACCTGAGAAAGCCCTCGTGTTCAAGCAGGCTGAGCGCTTCACGAATTGGCGTGCGGCTTACCCCGAGATCACGAGAAAGCTGCCTTTCGTCCAGCCGGATTTCTTCGGGCTGGCCGTAGATGTCCATATTGGTGATCGCTTGCTTGATCGCGTCGCACGCAAGCTTGCGCAAACTGACATTCGCCTGCAGCGGTTTAATGTCCAGAAGCTGGAAAGCCGCGGAATTATCCACCGAACTGCCCCCCATGTTGCGCACACGCAGCCCATAGACGGAAGCGCCACGGAACAACAGGGGTAGAAAAACTCAGCGCTACCCCGAAACGATCACACGCACCACCAGACATGCTCGCACGGAAGGGCGACATTTCAATTCGTCCCCGTTATTGGCTTAACAAAGTGCCGAACCTGCCGGTGGGTTACAAGACCAATCATGGCATCGCGGTCCATGACCAGCATGTGAGACGCGGCCCGACCTTCGATCATCTTCACGGCATCAGGAAGTGTCTCGCCTTTGTCGCAAACAACAAATCGGTCGCTGACGAAGCGGGAAATTCTCGCATCCAGAATTGAAGGGCCACGGGCCGCCACTGCCGCCTTGGCATCTTCGAGCGCTAACAAGCCCAGAACAGCCTCGCCCTCAGTGGCGCAATGGTCGGTCACGACGAGAGCCTCGACATTTTCCTTTTCCATAAGCTTCATAGCTGCGCGCAAAGGCATTTCCATATTCATGCAGACACGGCGCACTGGAATCTGCGCCAGAATCGCCTCAATCTTCATGACACGCTCCCTCCGCAAACAAAACTGCACTTATTGGTATTTGGTGTATTGTATACCAAATGCGCAATCAACAAAATTTTGCAGAAAATTTAAAATTTTTGGTCTTTAATATTACGATCTAGCCCTGAAACCAACCGGAAAAGACACAAAATTCTGCCTTTTCAAATATTTCCCGCATCTGGACATAAAATAAGGGCGCGGCCTCTAAAAGCCGCGCCCTGCTTCTACTGTCATCCGGGCATTTTTATGCCCACTGCGACTGCTACTTAAAGTTCAAACCGGTTGGTGAGGGTGCCGATCCCCTCGATGGTCACGTCCACAGTGCTCACCGGCCCTTTGATCGAGCCAACGCCGACCGAAGTGCCGCAGCAGATCAGGTCACCTGGCATCAACGTCATGTCGCGCGAAAGCAAGGAAACCAACTTCACAGGCGGGAACACCATGTCCGACAGCGGATAATTCTGCCGTTCGGTTCCATCCAGCACCAGCTTAACAGACAGACCGCTGACATCCACGCCGGTGGCGATCGAAGGGCCAAACGGGCAGAACCCGTCGTAGCTCTTGGAGCGTGCCCATTGCGGGAAGTTCGGGTCCTTGCGCAGCACGTCACCACCGGTGACGTCGTTGACAATGGTGTAGCCGAAAATCGCCGAAGCGGCTTCAGCCTCATCCGCCATCGAGCAGCGCTTGCCGATTACGATGCCCAGCTCGCCCTCATAGGCGATCCGACCTTCATAAGCGGGTGGGCGCTTGATCGTGGCACCCGGATTGTTGACGGTCGTGTCCGCCTTCAACAGCCAAAGCGGGTCTTCCGGCAGGCTTACACCCAGCTTGGCGGCCAGTGCGTTGAAGTTGTTCCACAACGCGATGACCTTGCCCGGCTTGCAGGGTGCACGCAGGGTGACGGCCGCGAGCGGCAACACCGTGCCCGTGGCCCGCGGCTGGGCGAACATGTCGCCTTCGTGAACCTTGATCGACTCACCCTGAAGCAAGCCGAACCCGTCACGACCCTCGTGGGTAAAGCTGACCCAGTGCTGTGAAGCAGCCATCAATTCGCCTGCGAGGGGCTGGAGATTTCATGGTTGGCAAGCTTCTCCAGCACGCGCACCATGCCGGAATGGTCCCAGGCCGAGCCACCAGCAGCGGCAGCGGCATTGAACAGCTCCTGACAGGTGGCGGTGTTCGGCAGGGAAAGGCCCAGATTGCGGGCACCTTGCAGCGCCAGATTCAGGTCTTTCTGATGCAGAGCGATGCGGAAGCCGGGTTCGAAATTGCGCTTGACCATACGCTCGCCATGCACCTCAAGAATGCGCGAATTCGCGAAGCCACCCATGAGGGCCTGACGCACCTTGGCGGGGTCAGCCCCGGCCTTGGACGCGAACAGCAGCGCCTCGCCCACGGCTTCGATGGTCAGAGCGACGATGATCTGGTTGGCAACCTTGGTGGTTTGACCGTCACCATTGCCGCCGACCAGCGTGATGTTCTTGCCCATAAGCTGGAAGATCGGGAGCACGGTATTGAAAGCCGCCTCCGGCCCGCCGACCATGATGGTCAAGCTTGCGGCCTTGGCACCGACATCGCCGCCAGACACCGGCGCGTCAAGATAGTCGCAGCCCAGATCGTTGATCTTCTTCGCGAACACCTTGGTTTCAATCGGCGAGATCGAGCTCATGTCGACGACGATCTTGCCCGCGGTCAGCCCTTCGGCAATGCCACCAGCCGAGAACAGGGCGTCTTCGACGTTGGGGGTATCCGGCACCATCATGATAATGATGTCGGCATTCTTGGCGACTTCGGCAGCATTCTTGCCGACAATGGCGCCCTTCTCTACGAGTTCGGGCGAGACGCCGAACGGATCGAAGGCATAGAGTGTGTGGCCGCCAGCGAGCAGGTGCCCGGCCATGGGACGGCCCATGATGCCTAGGCCGATGAATCCGATCTTGCTCATATCGTTCGTCTCCTGAAGATGATAAATATTTTGAATTAAATCAGCGAGCTGCGGCGAGCCAGGATAGGCCCTCGGAGGTCGTGGCGCGAGGCTTGTATTCGCAACCGACCCAGCCCTTATAGCCAAGCTCGTCAATCCGACGGAACAGATACGTATAGTTGATCTCGCCCGTACCCGGTTCGTGGCGGCCGGGGTTGTCGGCCAGCTGAAGATGGCCAATCCGGCCGAAATTCGCCGCAAGCTTGTTGGCGATATCACCTTCCATCACCTGGGTGTGGTAGATGTCGAATTGCAGGCGCACATTGCTGGCGCCCACATCGTCCAGAATGGACAGCGCCTGATCGAGCTTGTTGACGAAGAAACCCGGAACGTCGCGGGTGTTCACCGGCTCCAGAAGCAGTTCAAGCCCGGCATCGCCCAGCTTCTTGCCCGCATAGATCAAGTTATCCACCAGCACCTTGCGCGCTTCCGCCGCATCGCCCGTAGGGATGCCGGCAAGGCAATTGAGCTTCGGGCAGTTCAGCGCCTTGGCATAGGTAACCGCTTTATCCACGCCGGCGCGGAATTCCTCCACGCGGCCGGGCTGGCAGGCAATGCCGCGGTCGCCGCCTGCCCAGTTGCCAGCCGGCAGGTTGTGCAGAACCAGCTTCTGGCCATTTGCCTTCAGCCTGTCGGTGATCTCGGCAGGCTCGTAATCATAGGGGAACATGAATTCCACCGCGTCGAAACCGTCTTTCGCCGCAGCGGCGAAACGGTCAAGAAATGGAACTTCATTGTAAAGCATCGTCAGGTTTGCTGCGAATTGCGGCATTAAATCCTCCTAAGGCCGCACCTTGCGGCGCGGCCTGTGCTGAGTGGCTGGCGCGACAAAGAACCGGCGCCGGAGATCAATTCATCTTGGCTGTCATCGCCCGCTGGCAAATCAGCGCATGAACAACGTCGATCGTAGGCGTCGGTATCTCTACCATACGGCCGAACTCCTGCACCACTGTCAGCAAAGGTGCAATCTCCATATCGCGTCC
>JAGWOU010000240.1 GCA_028870815.1 Rhodospirillales bacterium
CTGCGTGAGCGGCCGCAACAGGAGGAGGTGCGGGCGGAAGAAAAGCCCACCCGGGCTGCGCGCAGGGCCAAACCCAAGCCCGCGGAGCCATATGCGCTTATCTTGGCGCGAAAGCATCAAGATAAGCGCATATGGCTCGCCCAAGCATAAGAATGGAGCATTCGGCTTAAAGCCGAATGCTCCGGAGCCGCGCCTGAGCGGAGCGTTCATTCTCCAAACGTGCCAGGATTGCGCCTGATCAGGCGCCCGGCACAATCTCCCCATCCCAAAGCGCCGGAATTTCCTGGCGCTTTGTAATCAGCTCGAACCCACCCTGATCCACCAGCACGGCGGCGGGGCGGGGGCGGGCGTTATAGGCGCTGCTCATCACCGCGCCGTACGCGCCGGCATCCAGCAGCGCCATGCGCGCGCCGGGCCGCAAATCCGGCAAGGCGCGGTCCTTGGCGAAGATATCGGCACTTTCGCAAATCGGTCCGACGACATCGGCGGGTGAGGGTGAGGCATGGAAGGCGCTGGCATCCACCGGCAGAATGCCGTGCCAGGCTTCGTACATGGCCGGTCGCATCAGCTCGTTCATCGCCGCGTCCAGCACCAGGAAGCGCTTGCCCGCCTGTTTCCGCAAAATCACCGAGGCCAGCAGAATCCCCGCCGGGCCGGTGAGATAGCGCCCTGGCTCCATCATCAGCCTAACGTCCAGCCCGCTGGTGACTTGCCGCACCATGGCGGCGAAGGCGGCTGGGTTAAGCCCGGGTTCGTCCTGGTAGCCGATGCCCAAGCCGCCGCCGATATCCATAACCTCGACGCTCTGCCCCGCCGCGCGCAGGGCACGCACCATCTCGGCGGCTTTTTCATAAGCCAGCCGGTAGGGCTCGGTGGAGAGAATCTGGCTGCCGATATGCATGGCGATGCCCACCACCCGCACGCCGGGCAGGGAGGCGGCGCGGGCGTAAAGCGCCGGAATATCCTCCGCCGCGATGCCGAACTTGTTTTCGGCAAGGCCGGTGGTGATCTTGGCGTGAGTGCCGGCATCCACATCCGGGTTCATCCGCAGCGCGATATTCGCCACCACGCCCAGCCGCGCGGCGATTGCGGAGATCATCTCCACCTCCTCCGCGCTTTCGGCGTTGATTTGCCCGATACCCGCCGCCAAAGCGGCTTCCAGCTCCGCCTCGGATTTGCCGACGCCGGAATAAACGATGTTCTTCGCCGCGATACCCGCCTTGGTGGTGCGCAGGAACTCGCCGATGGAAACCACATCCGCTCCGGCACCCTGTTCGCGGAACAGGTTCAGAATGGCCAGATGGTCATTGGCCTTCACCGCGTAATGGATGTGCATGGGCACGCGCTCGGCGGCGAAGGCATCGCGCAGCGCGGCGAAGCGGGCGCGCATGGTGCCCGCACCATAAACCCATACCGGGGTGCCGTATTTGTCCGCGATCGCGTTCAGCGGCACGCCTTCCAGGCAAAGCCCGTCCTGGGCGTGCATTTGCAATTGCGGGCGGGCGGCCAGGAGATCCTGCAAATCAGGCTCCGGGCCGGAGAAAGCCATGTCAGCCATTATATTGCGGCGCCGGATAGATGTGGGGGTAGGTGACGTCTTGCGACGGGCCGGGGGGTTGTGGCGCGCCGCGGCGCCCGCACCCGGCCAGGGTTGCGAGGCAGAGCAGTGCCAGAATGATCCTCATGCCAGTTTCTCCAGCCATAATGCCGCCTGTTTCGCCACATTGGCAGGCGCCGTGCCGCCGTAAGAAATGCGCGACGCCACGGAGGCCTGCACCGTCAGCACCTCGAAAATTTCGGCGGTGATGCGCGGCTCCACGCTCTGCATGTCCGCGAGCGTCAGGTCAGACAGGTCGCACGCCTTGCCTTCGGCCAGGCGCACAAGCTGCCCGGTGGTGTGGTGGGCGTCGCGGAAGGGCATTTTCAGCACCCGCACCAGCCAATCGGCCAGATCGGTCGCGGTGGAAAAGCCGGAGCCCGCCAGTGCTTCCATGCGGTCCTTGTTCGCTTTCAAATCCCGCACCATGCCCTGCATGGCGGCGAGGCTGAGCGAGATGGCGGCCACGGCGTCGAACACAGGTTCCTTGTCCTCCTGCATGTCTTTCGCATAGGCCATGGGCAGGCCCTTCATCACGGTCAGAAGGCCGGTGAGCGCCCCGAAGATGCGCCCGGTTTTGGCCTTTGCCAGCTCGGCCGCATCCGGGTTGCGCTTCTGCGGCATGATGGAGGAGCCGGTGGTGAAGGCGTCAGACAGCTCGATGAGTTTATAGGGCGAGGAGCACCAGATGATAATTTCTTCCGAGAAGCGGGAGAGATGCATCGCGCAGATGGACAAAGCGGAGAGGAATTCCAGCGCGAAATCGCGGTCCGAAACGCTGTCCAGCGAATTCGCGGTGGGGCGGGCAAAGCCCAGCGCCTCAGCGGTGGCGTGCCGGTCGATGGGGAAGGAGGTTCCAGCCAAGGCGGCGGCACCCAGCGGGCACTCGTTCAGCCGGGCGCGGGCATCCTGCAACCGCCCGGAATCGCGGGCCAGCATCTCCACATAGGCCAGTAAATGGTGACCAAAGGTAACGGGCTGAGCGGTCTGCAGGTGGGTAAACCCAGGCATCACCGTGGTTGCGTGCTCGGCGGCACGTTCGGCCAGCGCCTTCATCAGGCCATGAATCTGGGCCAGAACGCCATCCATGGAATCGCGTACCCATAGGCGGAAATCCGTCGCCACCTGGTCGTTGCGGCTGCGCGCGGTGTGCAGGCGGCGCGCCGCTTCGCCGATGCGTTCGGTCAGCCGCACCTCGATATTGGTGTGGATATCCTCCAGCGCTTCGGAGAATACGAATGTTCCGGCCTCGATTTCCGCCGCGATTGCTTCCAGCCCTGCTTTGATGGCGGCATGGTCCTCATGAGTGATAATACCCTGCTTGGCCAACATCGCCGCGTGGGCGTGGCTGCCTGCGATGTCCTGCCGCCAGAGCTTGGCATCGAAGCTGATCGAGGCATTAATGGCCTGCATCACCTCTGCGGGGCCGGCGCCAAACCGCCCGCCCCACTGTAATTGGCTTTTTACCGGAGTGCTGTCCTTGTCCGTCAAACCTAAACGCCCTTCACTCATGCGACGGTCGCTTATCGCCGCCGCCCCTGCCTTAGCCTTGGGCGCTGGCTTGAGCAATCGCGCTGATGCGCAAACCGATTCATACGACTTGCCGGATGCCGCCACCGGATGGAATGCTTTCGCGCCCGTTGATCCACCGCCTCTGGTGTTTCACGACGCGCGCGGCAAGCGCCTCACTTTGGCGGACTTCAGGGGCCATGTGATGCTGGTGAATCTTTGGGCCACATGGTGCCCGCCATGCAAGGCGGAACTGCCGACCTTTGCCGCCATGGCGCCCAAGTTGAGGCGCTTTGGCGGGCTGATTCTGCCTATTTCCATCGATGTGGACGGTGTTTCCGCCGTGCGCCGTTATTTCGAGCAGGAAGGGATCAAGGATCTGCCCATATTGGTAAATCCGTCGGGGGATGATCTGGACATGATGCAGACCGACGGCATTCCCGTCACCCTCGTCGTGAACGCCGCCGGCAAGGCGGTGGCCCGGCTGGATGGCGCGGCGAACTGGGACACCAAGGCCGTGCTGGAGTTTCTGCGCCACCAGTCCCGCACGGCGGAGCCGAACCCGGACGGGTTCAGCAACGCCTGACTCATTAAGCCAAAATGGGAAAAGCGGGCGGGCCCGCTTTTCCCGGTGCTATTTTAGGCGTTTGCCATCGGGCCGTTGGCCGCGGCGCGGCGCTGCTGCCAAAGGCCCACGAAGTCGATCGGCCCCAGCAGAACCGGCGGGAAGCCGCCGTCGCGGGTCACATCCGCCAGGATGTTGCGGGCGAAGGGGAACAGCAGGCGCGGGCATTCCACGAGCAAAATCGGCTCCTGCTGATTTTCCGGGATGCCGTTCAGCGTAAACACGCCAGAATAGGAGAGATCGGCGATGAACACGACGGGCGGCTTTTCCTGCGTGCCGCCGGCGGATTTCGGCGCCTCGGTCGTGCCCTCGGCGCGAAT
>JAGWOU010000241.1 GCA_028870815.1 Rhodospirillales bacterium
ATAGCGCGAAGCGAAATCCAGGATGGTATAGTGGAACTCGATCTTGCCCTCGGCGTCGCGGTGGATGGAATCCGCATGTCCGGCCAGAACCAGCTTGCCGCAGCGCAGCCCGGTTTCTTCGAATAATTCGCGCCGCGCCGTTTCTTCCGCGGTTTCGCCCAGTTCCTGCCTGCCGCCGGGCAGGGACCATTGCCCGGCCCCTGGCGGTTTGCCCCGGCGCACCAGCAGAACCTGGTCATCCTTCAACAACACAATGCCGATGCCGACTTTCGGGGCGGTGGGATAAATGCTCATAATGGCTCCACTCTAGAAAGTCGGAGCCGCCCATGACTAGACCCAGCTTCATAAAACATTGGCGCGAAGCGGAAGATGAGGACAATGCGTGCTATCCCGGCGACACGGAGCTGATGTCCATCGGCGCGCCGCTGGGCCGCAAGCTCGGCCTGACGCGCATCGGTATCCACCATGAACGCCTGCCGCCGGGGCGGCGCACTTCCTATCCGCACGCCGAAAGTGCCGAGGAGGAATTCATCTTCGTGCTGGAAGGCACGCCTGATGTGTGGATCGACGGGCATCTGCACCGCCTTGCCCCCGGCGATTCGGTCGCGTTTCCGGCGGGCACCGGCATTTGCCACACCTTCCTGAACAACACGGCCGAGGAAGTGCGACTGATGGTGATTGGCGAAGCCAGCAAGCCGGAAAACCGCCTTCGCTACCCGAAAAACGAGGCTTACGAAGCCACCCGCCAGGATAGCTGGGCAGACTGGCCCGCCCGCGAACTCGGGCCACATGACGGTAAGGCGCGGGCAGGTTGAACGTGGTGCAGGAATCTATCCCGCGTTCACGGTCTCAATCGCGTCGCGTTGATCGAAAAGATTGAGCAAAATCCGTAAGGCTTGCCCGCGTTCGCCCTCCAGCCTGGGGTCGTGTTGCAGCGTCATCACCGCATCCTGCCGCGCCATCACTAGTAAATTCTCGTCTTTTTCGGCGTCCGCGAGCAGATAGCCGGGCAGACCGGATTGCCGCGTGCCGAGATATTCACCAGCGCCGCGCAGGCGGAAATCCTCATCCGAAATCAAAAATCCGTCCTCTGTATCACGCAAGATCGAAAGCCGCTTGCGCGCGCCCTGGGCAAGCTTGTCCTCATGCAGCAGCAGGCAGAAGCTCTTTGCGGCCCCACGCCCCACGCGCCCGCGCAATTTGTGCAATTGCGCCAGGCCAAAACGCTCGGCATGTTCAATCACCATCACATTCGCCTCCGGCACGTCCACCCCAACCTCGATCACCGTGGTCGCGACGAGAATGCTCCTGCTTCCATCAGCAAAGTCTCGCAGCGCCGCGTCACGCTGGGCCGCGTCCATCTTGCCATGCGCCATCGCCACCGCCCCGCCGAATTTCCGCTGCAACTCAGCAAAACGCATCTCGGTGGCGGTAATGTCCAGCGTTTCCGATTCTGAAACCAGTGGGCAAACCCAGTAAACGCGCCCACCCGCCGCAATGGCGCGGGCGATCGCCGCCTCCACCTTCGGCAGATCGGAGAGCCGGTGCATGGTGGTGGTTATCGTGGCGCGGCCTTGCGGCTTGTCGGTAATGCGGGAGACATCCATCTCCGCCCAATGCGTCAGCAGCAGCGTGCGCGGAATGGGTGTCGCGGTCATCACCAGCAGGTCAACCATTTCGCCTTTGGCACCCAGCGCCAGGCGTTGATCCACGCCGAATTTATGCTGCTCATCGATGACCGCGAACCCCAGATCCCGGAACTCGACGGATTTTTGGAAAATCGCGTGGGTGCCGATGAGAATGGGAATCGACCCGTCCTTCACCCCGGCCAGAATCTCCCGCCGCGCCGCCGCTTTCACGCTGCCGGTGAGCAGCGCCACCGGCACGGGCGAAAGCCGCCGGAACGTGGCGAAGTGCTGCTGGGCCAGAATTTCGGTCGGCGCCATAATCGCCGCCTGTGCCCCGGCCTCTACCGCGCCAAGGCAGGCCAGCAACGCCACCAGAGTCTTGCCGGAACCCACATCGCCTTGCAGCAAGCGGCGCATGCGGTGCGGCGCGGCCATGTCGGCGTCAATCTCCGACAGCGCCTGTAATTGCCCGGCAGTGGGCGCGAAGCCGAATTTTTTAAGCGCCGCGGCGCGCAGCCGCCCGTCACCGTTCATAGAACGCCCCGCCTGGCGCCGCCTGCGGCCACGCACCAGGGCAAAGGCAATCTGGCGCGCCAGCAGCTCGTCATAGGCCAGGCGTTCACGCGGTTTGGAATTGGGCACCGCCGCTGGCGCGTGCAGCGCGTGCAGCGCCGAGCCAAAGCCTGGCCAACCACGTTTGGCCAGAATGCTCTTGTTCAGCCATTCAGGATATTCCGGCAGCCGCGCCAGCGCGCCCAGCGCCGCCTTGCGCATGGTGCGCGGCGTTATGCCCGCCGCCAGCGGCCAAACCGGCTCGATCCATGGAAAGTCCTTCTCCTGAGCGTAGTTCGCCACCTGGTCCGGGTGTGCCATCACCAGCTTGCCATGGAACTGCTCCAGCTTGCCGGAGACAATCAATTCCCCGCCGACAGGAAATTGCGAAAGCCGGGCCGCATGAAACAGCACGATCTCGGCAAAGCCCGAGCCGTCGGTAATCACCACCCGCCAGGGCTGGCCCCTGCGCGCCGGGTCTTCGTGCCGCACCACCTCAACCCGCAGCGTCGCAATTTGCCCCGGCGCCGCGTCTGACAGTTTGGGCGTCACCCGCCGGTTGATGAACTCCACGGGCAGATGGAACAGCACATCGCGCACGCTCTCCCCGCCCACCAGCTTGCACATCAACGCCGAAAGCCGGGGACCAAGGCCCGGAAGGGTAGCGAGCGGCGCGCGCAGGGGCAGCAAAAATTCGGCAGTCACGGGCTTAACTCTTGGCCAAACCCAACCTATACCGCAAGCTGCCATGACCGAAGACCAGAACGCGCCCTTGGATACGCGCCGCAAGCGGGTGCTCTACCGCGCCAATCATCGCGGCACTTATGAGAACGATCTGATGATCGGCGGCTTCGTGAGGGCCCGAATCGTCGCCATGTCCGAGCAGGAACTGGACGAAATCGAGGCCGTGATGGAATTCCCGGATGCCGAGCTGGCGGACTGGCTGACCGGCCGCAAACCGATTCCCGAGCACGCTGACAGCCCGATGCTCCGGCGCATCCGCGAAGCGGCGCTGGCGCGCGGGGATGGCGGGGCGAAGGCGGCAAAGGTTCCAACATTGCGAAGCGATGTTGGAAAGCCGCCGGAGGGGGCCGCGCTCGAAAATAAAGACCACATATGATCCCCGTTTACGGCGTGCCGGAGGGCGTGGACGCGCTGGTGCTGGTCCGGCGCCTGGGCGAACATGATGGCCCGGTGCTGCACATCGCCCGGGATGATGCACGACTGGCCGCGCTTTCCGAGGAGATTGCCTTCTTTGGCCCGGAGATCGAGGTTATCGCCCTGCCTGCCTGGGACTGCCTGCCTTATGACCGCGTTTCCCCCAACGGCGCATTGGTGGCCGAGCGTATCTCTGCCCTGAGCCGTTTGCGGGCGGAACCGGGCAAGAAGCGCATCGTCCTCACCACCGTCAACGCCGCTTTGCAAAAGGTCGCCCCGCGCTCAGCCCTGGCCGGGGCGGGGCTGAGCCTCGCCAAGGGCGAGAGCGTGTCACTCACCGATGTCGCCGCCTTTCTGGAGGCCGACGGCTATCGCCGCACCGGCATGGTGATGGACGCGGGCGAGTTCAGCCTGCGCGGCGGCATTCTCGACGTTTTTCCCGCCGGTGCCAGTCAGCCCGTGCGCATCGACATGTTCGGGGACGAGATCGAGAGTCTGCGCTATTTTAGCCCCGAAACCCAGCGCTCCGGCGAACCGCTTTTGCGCCTGGATTTTCACCCGGCCTCCGAACTCCCGCTGGACAGCGTTTCCGTCGCCCGCTTCCGCACCAACTGGCGCGAGCTGTTCGGGGCGAAGGCGGTGGAGGAGGCGCTTTATATCTCCATTTCCGAGGGCCGCCGCCATCCAGGGGCCGAGCATTA
>JAGWOU010000242.1 GCA_028870815.1 Rhodospirillales bacterium
ACCGGGAATGGCACTGATGGGCGCTGTGCCGCCATCACAAACCTCCCTGGGCATCACCTGCCCGCCCCTTTCGGCATGGCCATGGCCCGGCTTCTGTCATGATACAGCCGCGCAAAATCCGACTCGACTCTCAGGCAGAGTTGTGGATTCAATGTTCTTGTTATGTTCTCGTCCACTCACCCCGCTATCGCCACTGCATTTCCGACCCTTCTGCGCGCCTGTCCAGCCGTGCATGAGTTCCGCGCGCCGGTGGGCACGGCGGCCCATGCCGGTCTGGCGGCATTGCTGCTGGGGATGGTCTGGAGAGAGCGCCCGGCTCTGTGGGTGAGCGCGGCACCAGACTGGTATCCGCCAGGGCTGGCTTGGGCAGGGGTTGATCCGGCCTGTTGCCTGTTTGCTCAGGCGGAGGACGATGCCGAAGCCCTGGGTTCAGCGGAAGTGGCTTTGCGCGGCGGTATGGCGGGGATCGTGGCATGCGAAGCCCTTTCGCGGCTGGCCGCCAAACGCCTGGCGCTGGCGGCCAAACAAGGCGGCGGGTTGGGGCTGGTGCTGCGCCACGCCCCCGCCCGAACGCGGGAGGATTCCACCGCCTTTGCCTCACGCTGGATGGTGCATCCGGCACCAGGCGGCCCCCATGCACCAAAGCTGCGGGCGGAACTGCTCTACGCCAAGGGGGCCATGCCGGGGACGTATCTGTTTGCGCTGAAGGAGGGATGGGATGCAGAAGCGCCGCTTTCTCTCCCTGGCCTGCGCCGGGCCGGATGATCTGGCCGCACTGGCGCTATGGTGCCAGGCTTTTACGCCCCTCACCGCCCCCGACCCGCCCGACGGGGTGATGCTGGACATCACCGGCTGCGCGCATCTGTTTGGCGGGGAGGCTGGGTTGATAGCCCGGCTGGCGGCACGGCTCCCCAGTGCCCGCATGGCGATTGCGGATACGGCCGCCGCCGCCTGGGGGCTGGCACGTTACGGCAAGCCGGGCGGTTCTGATCTTTTGCCTCTGCCATTGGCGGCCTTGCGGCTGGCGCCGGACCTTATCGGCCGGCTGCGCCGTATCGGCGTCCGCACCATCGGGCAGCTCGCGCGTCTGCCACGCGCCGGGCTGGTGGCGGGCTATGGGCAGGCCCCCGCCTTGCGCTTGGCCCAGGCGGTGGGTGAAGCGCCCGAGATCATCCGCTTCATCACCCAGCCGCCGGAATGGCGGGAGACGGAACCTTATATGGAACCGCTGCTACTGCCCGCGCAGTTGCAGGCGGCGCTGCGCCGGCTAACCGTCAAACTCTGCGCACGCCTGACCGCGGCGACATTGGGCGCAACCACGCTCACCGCCCGGTTTTACCGGGTCGATCGGGCCTGTCCGGCAATCCATCTCGCCTTTGCCGCCCCCTGCCGGGATGAAGCGCAAATCGCCAAATTGCTGATCGAAAAATTGGCGAGAGAGGTCGATCCAGGCTTTGGCATCGAGGCGGTTGCCCTCGAGGCCCCGCTCACCGAACCGTTGCCCCTGGAGCAACAGGACATGGGCGCAAAAGCCCCGGATTACGCCCGGCCGCTAAACACGCTGCTCAACCGTCTGGGACCCGACAAGCTCTGGCGAGTGGCGCCGCATGCCTCGCACATCCCGGAATTCGCCATACAACGAATGGCCGTGAAGGCCCGGCCCGTGGCATGGCCTACGCCGCATCACCCTCGCCCCATTCGTTTGCTGAACCCCCCTGTACCGGTCACCGCCATCGCCCCGGTGCCCGATGATCCGCCAGTGCAATTTACCTGGGATGGGCAAGCCCACCGGCTGCGCTGGGCGACAGGGCCGGAGCGTATCGCGCGGGATTGGTGGGCGCATCCTTTTGACCCCGCCCGGCCAGAATTGGAGAAGATCCGCGATTATTATCAGGTGGAAGATATGGAAGGAGCCCGCTTCTGGCTGTTCCGCGCCGGGTTGCATGAAGGGGCGGCCACACCGCGCTGGTATCTGCACGGGTTGTTCGCCTGATGTATGCGGAGTTGCTCTGCCAGAGCGCCTTCTCCTTCCTGGAAGGCGCCTCGCATCCGCAAAGCCTGGTGGAGCAGGCCAAGGCGCTGGGGCATGAGGCGATCGGCATTGCCGACCGCAATAGCGTGGCCGGGGTGGTGCGCGCCTATGTCGCGGCGAAGGCCGCTGGGCTGCGCCTGCTGGCGGGCAGCCGGCTGGTGCTGGAGGATGCGCCGGACCTCGTCTGCTACCCTTCTGATCGCGCGGCCTGGGCACGGCTCTGCCGGTTGCTGAGCCTGGGCAAGGCCCACGCGCCCAAGGGCGAATGCCGGCTCCGGTTCGAAGATGTTGTAGCCCATGCCGAGGGGCAGATTTTCATCGCCGTGCCGCCGCCGGTGCTGGATGATGCGTTCACCGCCTGGCTACGCTTGGCCGCCGCAAATTTGCGCGGGCAGCTTTATGTGGCGGCGGTGCGCCGTTACGCGCCGGACGATCTGGAACGGCTCGCCACCCTGCAAAACCTCGTTCAAACCAACGGCCTACATCTCGTCGCGGCGAATGACGTGCTCTATCACAGCGCCACCATCCGGGACTTGCAGGACGTGATGCGCTGCATCCGCCATGGCTGTATCATCGAGCAGGCCGGGTTTCTGCTGGAGCCGCATGGCGAGCGGCACCTCAAATCCCCCGCCGAGATGGCCCGGCTGTTTTACAAATTTCCAGGGGCGCTCAGCCGCCAGCAGGAGATTTTGCAGCGGCTGGATTTCTCGCTGGATCAAATTTCCTATGAATACCCCGATGAACCCGTACCGCCGGGCCTGACACCGGATGCGCATCTGACCAATCTGGTGCGAAGCGGCGCGGCTTGGCGCTACCCCGCTGGCGTGCCGGAGAAGGTACGAGCCTTGCTGGACAAGGAACTGTCCATCATCGCCCAGCTGAATTATGCGCGCTACTTCCTCACCGTGCATGACATCGTCCGTTATGCCCGGGCGCAAAAAATCCTCTGCCAGGGGCGCGGCTCGGCGGCCAATTCGGCGGTGTGCTACGCGCTGGGCATCACCGCCGTGGACCCAGCCGAGAGCGATCTGCTGTTCGAGCGTTTCGTTTCCGCCGAGCGGGGCGACCCGCCGGATATCGATGTGGATTTCGAGCATGAGCGGCGCGAGGAGGTGATCCAGTATCTCTACACCCGTTATGGCCGCAACCGGGCCGCCATCGCCGCCACGGTGATCCATTACCGCCCGCGTTCCGCCATCCGCGAGGTGGCAAAGGTGCTGGGCCCGCCCGAAGCCACCGCCGCGATACTGGCGGCGCAGACCTGGAACCCTGGCGACGAGTTATGGGGCGCGGACACGCTGCGCGAGGCCGGGCTGGACCCGGACGAGCCGCGCCTTAAACGCACGCTGATCATCGCGCGCGATCTGGTGGGGCTACCGCGCCATCTCTCCCAGCATGTCGGCGGTTTCGTGCTCACCAAAGGGCGGCTGGATGAGAGCGTGCCCATCGGCCCCGCCGCCATGGCGGACCGCAGCTTCATTGAATGGGACAAGGACGACATCGACGCGCTCAAAATGATGAAGGTGGATGTGCTGGCGCTGGGGATGCTCACCTGCATCCGCAAATGCTTTGCGCTGCTCGGCATCCATGATCTGGCGGACATCCCGCTCGAGGACACAGCCACTTACGACATGCTCTCACGCGGCGATTCGATCGGCGTGTTCCAGGTGGAAAGCCGCGCGCAGATGAACATGCTGCCGCGCCTGCGCCCGCAAAAATTCTACGACCTCGTCATCGAGGTTGCTATCGTCCGGCCCGGCCCAATCCAGGGGGATATGGTGCATCCATATTTGCGCCGCCGCCAGGGCAAGGAGGCGGTAAGCTATCCGGCGCGCGCCGGCGGCTTGCCGAATGAGCTGGAAGAGATTCTGGCCAAAACCTTGGGCGTGCCGTTGTTCCAGGAACAGGCCATGAAGATCGCCATGGTGGCGGCGGAATTCACGCCCGAGGAAGCCAACGGGCTGCGCCGGGCCATGGCGACGTTCCGCAATCTCGGCAC
>JAGWOU010000243.1 GCA_028870815.1 Rhodospirillales bacterium
CTTCTTCTTCAGTGTCTTTTCGATCGCACCAAACACAGCGTCCACCACCTCGGCGGCCTTAGCCTTGGAAAGGTCGGTATCTTCAGCCACAGCGGCGATCAGATCATTTTTGTTCACGGGCAAAACTCCCTGTTGTCGGTTGGATTAACGGGCTTGTCCGCGAACCTAGCGGGCAGTCCACAAAAAAGGTGGCGCGCGGTCTTAACCAAACTGCGCGCCACCCGTCAAACGCGCCCTGCCATTTAATGCGGCAGGGAAGCCACTACAGCGCCATCTGGCGTCTTGGCCAGCTCCTCCGGTGTATCATCCCACTCAATCGGCTCAGGGGCGCTCACCAGCGCCTTGCTGATCACCTCGTCCACATGGCTGACCGGAATGATGGTCAAACCCTTCTTCACATTGTCAGGAATTTCAATGAGATCCTTCTCATTGTCCTTGGGAATGAAGACTGTGGTGATACCGGCGCGAAGCGCCGCCAACAGCTTCTCCTTCAAGCCTCCGATCGGCAGCACCCGCCCGCGCAAGGTAATTTCGCCTGTCATGGCGATATCCTTACGGATTGGAATACCGGTGATGGCGGAGACGATGGAAGTCGCCATCGCGATTCCGGCGGAGGGGCCATCCTTCGGAGTCGCGCCCTCGGGCACGTGCACATGGATGTCCCGCTTGTCGAAATAAGGCGGCTTGATGCCGAACTGCGTGGCCCGGGACCGGATGTAGGAATAGGCCGCCTGAACGCTTTCCTTCATCACATCGCCGAGTTGGCCGGTCTGCTTGATGGCGCCCTTGCCCGGCAGCAACACCGACTCGATGGTGAGAATCTCTCCGCCGACCTCGGTCCAGGCCAGCCCGGTGACCACGCCGACCATGTCCTCAGCCTCGGTCTCGCCGTAGCGGAATTTCGGCACGCCCGCGAACTTCTCCAAGTTTTTCTTGGTGATGCTCACCTTCTTCGTCTTGGCGGTGACTATCTCCTTCACCGCCTTGCGGGCAAGCGTCGCGATCTCGCGCTCAAGATTACGCACGCCAGCCTCACGGGTGTGGGTGCGCACCAGCTCCAGCATCGCTTCCTCGGAGACCGACCATTCCTCCTTCTTGAGGCCATGCGCCTCAGATTGCTTTGGTAGCAGATGCCGCTTGGCGATCTCCACCTTCTCATCCTCGGTATAGCCGGGGATACGGATGATCTCCATGCGGTCCAGCAGCGGCTGGGGCATGCGCAGCGTGTTGGCTGTGGTCACGAACATCACGTCCGAAAGGTCGTAATCCACTTCCAGGTAATGATCCGCGAAGGTAGAATTCTGCTCGGGGTCCAGAACCTCCAGCAACGCAGAGGCCGGATCGCCCCGCCAGTCGGCACCCAATTTATCAATTTCATCCAGCAGGAAAAGCGGGTTGGAGGTTTTCGCCTTCTTCATGCCCTGGATGATCTTGCCCGGCATGGAGCCGATATAAGTGCGCCGGTGGCCGCGAATCTCGGCCTCGTCCCGCACCCCACCAAGGGACATGCGGACGAATTGCCGCCCCGTAGCCTTGGCGATGGATTTGCCGAGCGAGGTTTTGCCCACGCCTGGCGGGCCGACCAGGCAGAGAATCGGGCCCCGCACCTTCGGGCTGCGCGCCTGCACCGCCAGATATTCGACGATACGCTCCTTGATCTTGTCCAGGCCGAAATGATCAGTATCGAGGATCTTCTCCGCCTCGATCACGTCGTTCTTGATCTTGCTCTTCTTCTTCCAGGGGATGCCGACGATCCAATCCAGATAATTCCGGACGACCGTGGCTTCCGCGCTCATTGGGCTCATGGAACGCAGTTTCTTCAGCTCCGCCATTGCCTTCTCGCGCGCTTCCTTGGAAAGCTTGGTGGCCTTGATCTTTTCTTCCAGCTCGGCGGTTTCGTCCTTGCCGTCCTCGCCCTCGCCCAACTCCTTCTGAATCGCCTTCAACTGCTCGTTGAGGTAATATTCGCGCTGGGTCTTCTCCATTTGCCGCTTCACGCGGTTGCGGATCTTCTTCTCGACCTGCAGCACGCCGATTTCGGCTTCCATGTGGTTGAACACGCGCTCCAGCCGCTCGGCCGTGCTGTCCAACTCCAAAAGCTCCTGACGCTCGGAAATCTTCAGGCCCAGATGGCTCGCTACGGTATCGGCCAGCTTGGAGGGGTTATCGATCTGGTTGACCGAGACCAGCACCTCTGGCGCGATCTTCTTGTTCAACTTAATATATTGCTCGAACTGCGCCACCACAGTCCGGCCCAGCGCCTCAACCTCCTTGGTATCAGCGCCACGGTCATCAATGGCTTCCGCCTCCACCTCGAAGAAATCCTCGGTGGATTTGAAATCGGTGATCCTGGCGCGGCGCAAGCCCTCCACCAGCACCTTCACGGTACCGTCCGGCAATTTCAGAAGCTGCAAAATCGTGGAAACCGTGCCGACGCGGTAAATGTCGTCCGGCGCCGGGTCGTCCTGGGCGGCGTTTTTCTGCGCCACCAACAGAATCTGCTTGTCTTCCTTCATCACGCTTTCCAGCGCGCGCACGGATTTTTCGCGCCCGACGAAAAGCGGCACAATCATGTGCGGAAACACGACAATATCCCGCAGCGGCAGCACCGCGAGAAGTTCAGAAGGTGATCCGGACTTTTTAGTGTCTGACATATTTAACTTCCTTTGGTCTCCCGGCTGCCCTTACGAGGCACAGAACGGGGTGCCGTTTGTTGACGGCCACAAACGACATATCGGCAGGCTGCAGTTCTCCCGCAAGCCGCGAATATGTGGCTTGCGGGCAGCGCGTCAGGAGGCGTTCTCCGTCCGCTTTTCGGAATAGAGGTAAAGCGGCTCGGCGCGGCCCTCGGCCACCTCGCCGCTGATGACAACTTCCGAGACCCCCTCCAGACCGGGAAGGTCGAACATGGTGGTCAGCAGAATGCCCTCCATGATCGAGCGCAGGCCGCGCGCGCCGGTGCGGCGCTTGATGGCGCGGTTGGAGATTACCTTCAGAGCATCGTCGGTGAAGGTGAGCTTCACCCCCTCCATCTCGAACAGCCGGCCATATTGCTTCACAAGCGCATTCTTGGGCTTGGTGAGGATTTCGATCAGCGCCGCCTCGTCCAAATCCTCCAGCGTGGCCACAACCGGCAGGCGGCCGATGAATTCGGGGATCAGACCGAATTTCAGCAGATCCTCTGGTTCCACGTCGCGCAGAATGGCGCCGGTGCGGCGTTCATCCGGGCTGCGCACATCCGCGCCAAAGCCAATACCCGAGCCCTTGCCGCGGCCGGAGATGATCTTTTCCAACCCCGCGAAGGCGCCGCCGCAAATGAACAGGATGTTGGTGGTGTCCACTTGCAGAAATTCCTGCTGGGGATGCTTGCGCCCGCCCTGCGGCGGAACGGAGGCCACCGTGCCTTCCATGATCTTCAACAGCGCCTGCTGCACGCCCTCGCCCGAGACATCGCGGGTGATGGAGGGATTATCCGACTTGCGGGAAATCTTATCCACCTCGTCGATATAAACGATGCCGCGCTGGGCGCGCTCGACATTATAATCGGCGGCCTGGAGAAGCTTGAGGATGATATTCTCCACATCCTCGCCCACATAGCCGGCTTCGGTCAGCGTCGTCGCATCCGCCATGGTGAAAGGCACGTCCAGAATCCGGGCCAATGTCTGCGCCAGCAGCGTCTTGCCCGAACCCGTTGGCCCGATCAGCATGATGTTGGATTTCGCGATCTCGATGTCGTTGTTCTTGGTCGCGTGCGAAAGGCGCTTATAGTGGTTGTGCACCGCCACGGAGAGCACACGCTTGGCGTGCGCCTGGCCGATGACGTAATCATCCAGCACCTTGCAAATCTCGCGCGGCGTCGGCACGCCATCCCGCGCCTTTACGAGATGTGTCTTATGTTCCTCGCGGATGATATCCATGCACAGCTCGACGCATTCATCGCAGATGAATACGGTCGGGCCGGCAATGAGCTTCCGAACCTCGTGCTGGGACTTGCCGCAAAAGGAACAGTAAAGCGTATTTTTCGTGT
>JAGWOU010000244.1 GCA_028870815.1 Rhodospirillales bacterium
CAGGCAAAGGCCAGCGCCGTCTCCGCCAGGGCCATGATGCGCAGATGGTCGGTGGCGACATGGCCGGAGGTATTGGGCGCCATGTCGGAGAGCACGAGATCGGCCTTGCCGCCCAGCATCTCCGTCAGCCTTGCCTCCATGCCATCCTCCAGAAAATCTCCCTGGATGAATTCCGCCCCTGGTACGGGCAAAATCTCCAAAAGATCGATCCCCGCCACCTTTGCAGCCCCACGCTCCAGCGCCACCTGGCTCCAGCCGCCGGGGGCCGCGCCCAAATCCAGCACCCGCGCCCCCTTGCCGATGAGCTTATACTTCTCGTCCAGCTCAATCAGCTTAAACGCCGCGCGCGAGCGCCAGCCCTGCGCCTTGGCGGCGGCCACATAGGGGTCGTTCAACTGCCTTTGCAGCCAGCGTTGCGAGGAGGTTGAGAGCTTGCGCGCGTTTTTAAGCCGCACGGCCTCACGGCGCGGCGGCAGCTTGGCGTCACTTCCGGTCATGGGTTCACGCGGCGGTTTTGGGTCGGCATGCGCGCATCAGCCTCATAAGCATGCCTTCGCGCAAGCCCCTGTCGGCCACCATCAGCTGCGGCACCTGCCATAATTCGTGAATCCCGGCGAAAATCGCGCAACCCGGCAGCACAAACTCCACCCGCTCCTGCCCAATGCAGGGATGGCGGGAAAGCCCCTCGCGCCCCAGCGCCCGCGCCTCGGCCAGCGCCTCGTCTACGGCGCGGCGGGTCAGGCAAATGCCGTCCACCAACCCCCGGCGGTAGCGTTCCAGCTTCAGCGAAACCCCGGCCAGCGTGGTTACGGTGCCGGAGGTGCCGATCATCGCCACCCCGCCGCGCCTTATCTCCTCGCCGATCCGGTGCACGCGCTCGAAAGGCCGCAGCATGGTAACGACGCTTTCCACCAGCCGGGCAAACCCCTCGCTCTGATAGCAGGCCCCCGCACAATGCTCGGAGAGCGTCACCACACCCACAGGCAGGGACATATACCCGATCACCTCCGGCTGCTGCCCGCTATCCAGCCGTACCCAGGCAATCTCGGTTGAGCCGCCGCCGATATCGAACAGCAGTGCCCGGCGGCCGGCCTCGCGCAGCAAGGGCGCGCAGCTTTCCACCGCCAGCTCGGCCTCCTCGCGCGAATTGATAATCTCCAGCGGCAGCCCGGTGGCGGCGCGGGCGCGGTGCACGAACTCCTCGCCATTCTCCGCCTGCCGGCAGGCTTCGGTGGCGATGGCGCGCAGCCGGATCGGCCCGTTGGCGTCATCGCTCTCCCATCGCCGCGCGCGCTCGGCACATAAGGCAAGCGAGGCGATCGCCCGCTCCATTGCCGGATCAGAGAGCCGGCCCGTCTCGTACAGTCCCTCGCCCAGCCGCACCACCCGCGAGAAACTATCCAGTATATACATGCCCTGCGCGGCCGGCGTGCCGATCAGCATGCGGCAATTATTGGTGCCGAGGTCAATGCTCCCGAAAATCGCGCGCTTGCGTCCTCGCCGGTTGCTAACCGGCCGCGTTGGCTGCGCGAGGGTGGACTGACTGGCCATGCTTTTAATATTCGCCGTTTATCCAAGCTGGGCAAGCAGCAATCGCCCCAACACAGGCCAGCCCCGATATTTTATGATAAGCTGATGACATGCCGCGCTTGCTCCCCAGGCGCCACGATGCTAGACGCGCCGCCACGCCGACCGCTTGGGGGATAGTTTAGCGGTAGAACTCCCGGCTCTGACCCGGGCAGCCTTGGTTCGAATCCAGGTCCCCCAGCCATCGCAACGGCATACCCGCACATCTCAATCCTGGCACGAACACTCTGCGCCCAACACGCGCAACACTGCCATGGCCGCATCCTGTCTGCATGCCACTCGACCGAATTGACGCAAATAAACCGTTCGGTTTAGAAGGAGGCGTCGCTACAATTCCATAAATGGAGTTTATCAGATGCCGCCATTAATCCCCCCATTCACCGAAGAAACCGCCGCCGCGAAGGTCCGCATGGCCGAGGATGGCTGGAACAGCCGGAACCCGGAGAAGGTTTCCCTGGTCTACACGCCAGACAGCCAGTGGCGGAACCGCGCCGAGTTCATCAACGGCCGGCCCGAGATCGTCGCCTTCCTCACCCGCAAATGGGCAAAGGAGCTGGACTACCGGCTGATCAAGGAACTCTGGGCCTATGCCGGCAACCGCATCGCCGTGCGGTTCGCCTATGAGTGGCATGACGACAGCGGCAACTGGTTCCGCTCCTACGGCAATGAGAACTGGGAATTCAACGCCGAGGGGCTGATGCAGCGGCGCTTCGCCTGCATCAACGATCTGCCGATCAAGGAGGCGGACCGCAAATTCCACTGGCCGCTCGGCCGCCGGCCGGACGATTATGCCAGCCTGAGCGAACTGGGGCTGTAAACCGGCTTTGGCCAAAATCATCCGCGAAAAATCCGAGATCCTGCCCCTCGTGGCCGAGGCGTTCCGCACCCTGGGTTACGAGGGCGCGTCCTTCAGCCGCATCACCAAACTCACCGGCATCAGCAAGGGCAGCCTGTTTCATTTCTTCCCCAACGGGAAAGAGCAGATGGCCGCGGAGGTTTTGGCCGAAATCAACAACTGGTTCGTCACCAATATCTACGAGCCTTTGGAAAGGGGCGAACCTAAAGCCGCGCTCGCGCTCATGTGGGCGCAAACCGGGCGGTATTTCCATGCCGGCGGGCGTGTCTGCCTGGTCGGCGCGTTCGCGCTGGATGCAACGCGCGACTATTTCCAGGCCGCAATTCATGATTATTTCACCCGCTGGGTAAAAGCGCTGGCGGGTTGCCTGTGCCGGGCGGGCGTGAATGCCGCACAGGCGGAGGCCTTCGCGGAACACGCGGTGCTGAGTATTCAGGGCGCGTTGTTGCTGGCCCGCGCCACCGGCGAGAATGCCGTGTTCCAGCGCGCCCTTGCGCGGCTGGCGGCGGAGGCGGAAACCTTGCTCGCTTGCCAAAGGCCGCCCGGCTGATATTGCTGCGGCGCTGGATCGGGGGTGGAAATGCTGAAAGCCTATGCTTGCCGGAATGGGCGCCTGCAACGCCTGGAGGCGGAAGAAGCCGCCCAAGGCGTCTGGTTCGACCTCGAAAAACCCGAGCCGGAAGAATATACGCTCGTGGCCGGCATAACCGGGTTTTCACTGCCGCAATATGCGGATCTCACGGAGATCGAAAGCTCCTCGCGCCTTTCCGCCGCAAACGATGTGCTCACCCTTTCTATGCCGATCGTCACGCGCGCCACCGGCGTGCTGGAAGCTGGCGTGTGCGGATTTGTTCTTTCACAGAAACATCTTGTCACCTTGCGTTTCGCGCCCAGCGTTTTGTTCAACCAGTTCTCCACCACCGCCCCGCCGGAAAATGTTCCAGGCAGCGCGCATATCTTCGCCGGGCTGCTGGAAGCCCTTGTCGACCGGCAGGCCGACACGCTGGAAAAACTCCGCGAGGAGCTGGATCATCTTAGCCACAGGGTATTTCACCACCGGCTGGGCAGCCGCACGCCCGCCCGCAACGCCGAGCGCGAACTGCAAGCCATTCTGGTCACGCTGGGGCGGGATTATGACACCATCTCTTATCTTCGCGACGCGCAATTGGGCGTGGCGCGCATCGCCCCTTATGCGGTCGCGGCGGCGGACTGGTTTCCCAAACCCGTGCGCGAGCGCATGAAATCCGTCCAACGGGACGTATCTTCCCTCAATGAATTCTCCACCCATCTTACCGACAAGGTGCAATTTCTCCTGGATTCGACTTTGGGTTTCATCAACATCGCGCAGAACAGCCTCATCAAGGTGCTCACCATCGTCTCCATCATGGGCATTCCTCCCACGCTCATCGCCGGTATTTACGGCATGAACTTTCACGACATCCCGGAACTTAGCTGGAAATTCGGATATGCTTATGCCTGGGGGGCGATGATTCTCTCGGCGGTTGCGCCGCTCGTCTGGTTCCGTAAAAAGGGCTGGATATGACTGCTTTTTATACGCCTGACGAATCTAGCGCCGCCGA
>JAGWOU010000245.1 GCA_028870815.1 Rhodospirillales bacterium
CGTACGCCTCGAAACTATGCGCCTTGTAGCGGCCCTCGGCACTGCCATCCGCCGCCGCGATTTCGATACCGCCCGCCTGCTGAACCGGCAGCGCCAGATGGATCAAAATGCCGCGCGTATTCTCCGGCACCTCGAACGGCGCCGGATGCTCTGTCTCACCAGGCAGGGAGAAAGGCGTTCCGTCATCGAACACACCGGACGCGGAGGAGACCGCGAAGCGCCCGGTGCCAAGCAGGTCGCGATCCAGACTCATTTGCGTCAGGCCCCAGCCATGGGTGCGTAGCGCCGCGACGCGCCCGCGCAAATAGGCTTCCAACCAGCGGTCCTGCTGCTGAAAATGCTGGGAGCGGAGGAACATGCCCTCCTGCCAGATGACGCGGTTGGTCCAGCTCACGAAAACGCTCGCATGTTATTCAACTCTCCCAAACTCCCATCCTCGGCCAAGCCGGGACATTATTACGGTTTACGCATCAACCGCCAAGGGTCGCGGTCAGCCCGTTTATATGCAGTGTCAGCACGGTTGGCCCATGCGCCGCAACAGGCGCGGTGAGCTTCCAGGTCGAATGGTTGATGTCCTGGAACAATACGGCCACGCCGGCATTGGTCGCACCAGGGGTCAGGTTGATCGTTTCGGTCAAATTCTGGCCAGGCGAGACGATGTATTGCGCGGAACTGCCAAGCTCCTCGGTTCCCAGGGCGGCACTTTCATTGCCGGTGAGTGTGTACACATCCGTCGATTGGAACTTGCCGGTGGCGGCAAGCTGGTCCACCCGCACCGCCACCGCCCTGCCGAGGCCAGAAGCGCCGGGATTTTGCCCGGTGCTGCCAATAATGTTGAGGGTGAGCACGGGGGGGGGCGGGGGCGGTGAAGCGCACCCGGCAAGCCCCAGAACCATTGCAAGGATGGCGTATTTTTTCATCACGGTTCCCTGGCGCTAATTTCACGCAAAGCATTTTCATAGGCGCGGGCAAAAGATTTTCCGAACACGCTGTCGAAATCATCGGCCAGCGCGCGGGTGATGGTTTCGTGAAGTTTTTCATACGCCTCGAAGGCGCGGGCTTTTTTCTGCGCGGGCAACAAGGCCATGCCGCCATCGGCTTGCAGCTTGGCGGGGTCCAACTGCGCCAGCAGGGCACGCACCGCATCCTGCATCGCTGCCATAGTCGCCAGCTCGTGCAGGCGCATGTCGCGCAACGCGTCACTCACCGCCGCGTCAGGCCCCATATCCACGCGCCTGCCCAGGCCGAGCAGCGCGGTCAGCGCGTCGTCATCATCGGCGGAGAATTTCAGCGGATTGTTGCCCCGGGCGCGGATCATCGTCTGTTCGATGCGGAATTCGCCTTTTATGGCGGCGCGCGCGATGAGCGCCTGGCGAATACCGGAGACCAGCGCGCGGAATGTGCCGCCCAGCGCCGTCATCAGCGCCTCGGGATTGGCCGGCGTGGCACTCTCCAATCCAGCGCCTTTCAGGAAGGCGGCCAGCAATGCGTCGCCCCCTGTCGCACCCTGCGGCGGCATGGGCGCAGGAGCCGCGGTACGGGGAGGCTCCGGCGGTATTGGCGGCATGGGCGGGGATGGCGCGGGCGACGGCACCGGGCGGAAATCAGCGCTCTCCGCGAACGGGTTGGCCTCCGGCACAGGGCGCGGCGGCAATGGCGCGGGTGACTGTGGCGCCGGCCTGCTGAAGCTCTCCGCTTCGCCGAACGGCGATGGCGAGACGGCGGGCGGCGGCTCAAAACTCTGCGGCGGCAAAGCGGGTTTCGGCGCCGGAGGTTGCGCGGGCAGGGGCGACAAGTCCCAGTCGTCATCCTCCGGCAGTGTCTGCCGTGCCGCCGGCGGCTGGAACGCATCACTGAAGGAGGGCGTGTGGTCTGGTTGTGTCGGCGCACCAAAGAAATCCGTCTCCGGCCCGGCCAGGGGGTCGAACTGGTCCGGCATCCTTACCGAGGCCGGACGCGGCGGCGCACCGAATAGCGGGTCATCCGCCCCAAAGGCCGCGCTGGTGAAACTATCCTTGGGAGGTGGTTTCGGCGCGAACACATCGCCGCCGAACGGGTCGTCAAATGGCGATGAGGCCCGGCCGAAGCCGGACGCAGACGCGCCAAACCCTTGCGCGTCCGCCACCCGCGCCTCAATCTCATAGGCGCCGAAACGAATTCTGTCGCCATCGCGCAGCTCGCGGATTTGGCCATTGCCAACCGGCTCGGCATCCCCGTTGAGATAGGTGCCGTTGGTGCTGATATCCGCGATCGCCCAGCCGCCATTGCGAAACGCGATCACGCAATGCCGTTTCGAGAGCAGACGATCCGGGTCCGGCATGATCCAGTCATTATCCGGCCCGCGGCCGATGCGGAACTCACCGCCGGAAATCTGCTTGGTTTCCGGCGGCACCGCGTCAGGGCAGCGCAATACGGTAAGGGTGAGGGTCATGCTTCCTCCGCGGGCAAACGGCCCGGGCCACCGGCCGCAATATCCTGGGCCGATTGCAGGAACATGGCAAGGCGGCGGGGTTGGCGCGTGGCATCCAAACGCACCGAAGCGAGCGCCACGGCCCCGGCCACGGCCACACCGGTGAGGTGCGGCGGCGGCGGCACGGCGGGGGCATCCGGCGGCGCCAGGGAATCCCCGCTCCAGAACGCGCCCACGCCCGCCCAGGCCTCCGGGCTTTGAAAGCCGGTGCGCTTGGCCTCGTCCATCGCCGCGCGGGCAGTCTCCATGCTCTGTTGGCGTACCCAGCTTTCCGCCAGCTCGCGCACTTTGCGGTCGGCCTCGGGCAAATCCGGCGGCGCGGTGTGGGCGGCGCACATGCAGGCCCACCAAACCGCCTCGCGCTTTGGCAGCGCATGCGCCAGCACCCGCGTTGCCTCTATGCCAAACCCCGCCTGGGCCAATGCCGTGAAAACCGCTTCAACCGTGTCAAGCCCAGCGATCCGCTCCATTGCCTCCGCCGGCAATTGAGACCGTTTCAACACCTCTTGCAGGGAAGCGCCGGAAAGCTTGTTCAGAGCCGCCGCACTCATTCTTGTTTTCCTCCCTGGCCCTTATGAATTGATCATGGTCACGGCGCCCTTCAGTTCCAGCATGCCATCGCCCGCGACCTGGACAATGGCACCCTTCACCGACGTCTGCGCCTGGCCGGTGACTTTGACCTGTATACCCGTCACGTCCACTTCGGAAGCGGTGAGCTTCACGGTGCTACCACCCACCGTGAGAGTGATGGAGGAGGTGTCGATTTTGATGGAGTTTTCTCCCACCTTCAGCGTGATGGATTGCCCGGCGCTATGGGTGATCGTGCCCGCGGTAACATCCAGCGACTCATTGCCCTGACTCACCGTGGTGGAGAGGTTACCCTGCGAAACAGTGACGCTCTTATTACCCTCCGAAACAGTGGTGGCGTAATCCTGCTTCACCGTATCGGTTTTCTTGCCGTCGATCTGCACCGTCTCATCTTTGGTGACAGTGACACTGCGATTATTCTCGACCTCGATATTCAGGTCTTTTTCCGCATGCAGGTAAACAGCCTCGCTGCCCTTGGTATCGTCAATCGAGAATTCGCTGAAATTCGCGGTGCCGCCCTGCATGGTGGAACGTGTGCGCAGCCCGCTTTTATTCTTCTCGGACGCCGCGAACACCGGCGCGTTGCTGCTGTTGAACAGGCAGCCCACCACCATGGGGCGGTTCACATCGCCTTCCAGGAAGGCCACCACAACCTCCATGCCGATGCGCGGAATATATTGCGTGCCCCAGTTATTGCCCGCCCAGCCTTGCATAACGCGCACCCAGAGCGTTTTGTCCGTGGTGATGTCGCCCTCATGATCGAAGGGGAACTGTACCTGGATGCGGCCGAGATCGTCCGTGTATATCTCCTCGCCACTCTGCCCGATGACGATGGCGCTATATAGCCCGGCCATCACCGGCGGCAAAAAGGCGGGCTCTTCCTGATAAGTGGTCGGGGAGGGAAAAGCGACAATGCTGGCGGCAACAGAAGCGCGATGCCCCTGC
>JAGWOU010000246.1 GCA_028870815.1 Rhodospirillales bacterium
GGAAGGGCGTTTACCTTACCATCGCGCAGGCCGAGGGGCTGAAGCTGCCCGCCACGGCGCTGTCCAACCAGCTCGGCGGGATTGACGGTGCCGTGACGTTTGGCACTGGCGGCGGGGTTTTGAATTTCAGCACCACCAACGGCGCGGTGGCAGGCGAGATTGATTTCACCGGCACCGCCGAGCACGAACTCTCCCACGCTTTGGGTCGTGCGGATTTCAACGATGGTTCCAACTACACGCTGATGGACCTTTACGCCTATGCCTCGCCCGGCACGCTGCAATCCACGCCTTATGCCCCAACGTATTTTTCAATCAACGATGGTCAGACCACCCTCGTCAGTTTTGACACCACCAGTGATTACAGTGATTGGGCGGACCAGACGCAATATCACACGGATGCGTTCGGCGCTTATGCCTATCCTGGTTATGCCACCACGATCTCGTCCGTGGACACCACGCTCATGAGCGTGCTGGGGTTCGATGTTGCCTGTTTCTGCCCCGGCACGATGATGCTGACCCCGGATGGCGAGGTGGCGGTGGAGTGCCTTTCCATAGGCGATGAGGTGGTGACGCCGAACGGCCCGGCGCGGATAAAATGGATTGGCCGCAGTGCCTATGAGGGGCGATTTTTGGCGGGAAATCCGCTGATGCTGCCGGTGACATTTCTGTCCGGCGCGCTGGGGGAGGGCTTGCCATACCGGAAGATGAGCGTTTCCCCCGGCCATGGCGTGCTTCTGCATGGCGTGCTGGTGCCAGCCTGGCGGCTGGTGAACCAGGTGAGCGTGCTGCAGGGGGAGGTGGAAGGTGTGGTGGAATATCTGCATATCGACCTCGACCGGCATGATCTGCTGACCGCCGATGGGTGTTTGAGCGAGAGCTGGGGGAATGGCGTGCCGCGCAGCTGGTTTCAGAATGCGGCCGAATATGCTGCACTTTATCCTGGGGAGGATAAGACTTACGCGCCCTGCGCGCCCCGCGTGGAAGACGGGCTGGTGTTGGAGGCGCTGCGGGAGTGGGTAAACGGCCAAGCCGGGTTGCCGCGTGCCGTGGAGCCGCAGGGGGCGCTGCGCGGCGCGGTGGAACAGGCTGGGCCTGATATTTGCGCCGGATGGGCGCAATGCCCGCAAGCCCCGGAGCAGCCGGTGAGCTTGCTGGTGATGGCGGGCGGTGAAATTCTCGCCCGGTTGGTGGCCAACATATACAGGACGGATTTGCGCGCGGCGGGAATCGGCAAAGGCTGCTGCGGTTTTGCCGTGAAGCTGCCGGAAGGAATTAAAGGCGAGATTTCCGTGCGCCGCGCCAGCGACGGCGCATTGCTGGGGCGTGCGGGCCGCAAGGCGGCGTAGCGCACGCGAATGAATCAGGCAAAGGCGCAGCCGATATGCTGAGCCTGTTAAATGGCCTAGCTAAACACGGCACAAGAATTGCAGGACCTAGGCTTATTTTTATAGCTAAGGGAAGACGACTTGCACGCGACTTTAGATCACAACGGCCAGGATTGGGACGCGCCGGAGCTTGGCACGCCCAAGGCGGCGGCTATCGCGCTTCTGTTGATGGCGCTGCTTTTCGGACTGGCGATGTGGGCTTCCACGGGGTTTAAGAACAAGCCCGCTCTCCAGGCCATTCAGGTGACGCAGGCAAGCCTGACAAGCCTGCCTCAACCCAAGCCACCACCGCCCCCGCCGCCCAAAGTGGTGCCGCCACCGAAGCCATTGCCGGCGGTCATTCCTAAACCCCCGCCGGTGCCAAGCAAGATTGTGGTGGCTACGAAGCCGCCGCCGCCGGTGCGCCACATAGTGCGTCCGCCGCCCAGGCCGGTTATTCACCATACTGTGGCGCCGCCGCGGCCAACCCCGCCACAGCCCGCAGTGCCGGTGCATGCGGCGCCGCCGGCACCCCATCCCGCCCCGCCCGCTGCCGCGCCGACAAGCGGCATTGGGCCTTACGGCCAGACAATGCATGCGATCATTCAGGCGAACCAAAATGTGCCGCCTGGTATCTCGCAGATGGGGCTCTCAGGCACGGCGTTCATTAAGATAGAGGTGTCACCCAGCGGACAAGTGATTGCCGCGTCTATCATACGCTCCAGCGGTAACCCGTTGATCGACCAGACGGCGCTGGAACACGCCCGTGACGCGCATTTCCCACCGTTCAACAGCCAGATGCCGGGCAGCGCCCTGACTTTCGAAGTGCCGGTGGAAATTGAACCAAATGACAGCAATGATTAACTGGCCCTGAGCGTAAGCGCCTAAAGCGCAACCAGGAATGGCACAGAATTTGACCCATCGACTAAATGCTCACCACAAAATGGTGGGCATTTTCTTTTGGCTACGTAATATGGAAGATATTTTTAAAATCGAGAAGAATTTAGCCAAAAACTTACTTGGTGAAACTTTAGACGATAGTCATCAGGTTGTCATGAAACAAATGGGCAGCAATTTAGGCGTTTGAAGCAACCTTATATTTTATTGATTAAATCTGGCAGAAAGCCAGATGCGATGACGGACAATTGGCATCATCATTGCTTTTGAGCCCCCAACTGCCTCGTTCGTGAATTCAAAGCACGGGGCAGGCGCGATTAACAATAAGGGGCTTCGCATGAAGGATAGATCGAACACCTTACGCCGAAAACTGCTTTTATTCACTGCTTGTTCAATTGCCGGGACCGGGCTGACATATCATATCGCCGAAGCGCAAACTGCCACATCCGCGCCGCTGGTTGTAATCCCCGGTGACGGTAACAATGTAACAAGCGCCGACAGCACCTACGAAATCCAAAAAGTTCGCATCCGGTATCAGAAAAATCTTCTGAAGGAGAAGGACCTTCCGAGCTCGATCACGCATCTTGATGCGGACAGCGTTAAAACCGTGAACCCCACTATGGGTTCCGTACAGACATTGCTGAAACAGGCGCCGTCCGTGACGGCGTATTCGCAAGGCCCCGGCCAAAGCGCGCCGACATTGGCGATTCGCGGCGTTAAGAACGACGAGTTGGCGGAAACATTGGATGGTGTGCCCATCAGCAGCTTCCTGGGTGGCACGGGTGATTATCTTTCCAACAATATTGGATCCCCGGTCACGCTGCCGGAAATTGCCAGCGCCACGGTTTATCCGGGTGTTGCGCCGCCGGAGCGGCAAGGATTCGGCACGGTTGGCGGAACCATCGCTTACGAGACCAAGCAGGCGACGGACAAGCCCTATGCCGAACTTGAGGGCGGCTATGGCTCTTTCGATACCTCGCATATCGGCTTCACCATCAATACCGGCAAATGGTATAATGACGTGGATGCGCCGAAGACCTTGCTGCTCTATGACCAGAGCCAGACGGCGGGTTATGTTGCGAACACGCCGGCGCAGTATCACAGCTTTTTGTTCAACACGATCAAGCCTTTCGATGACGGGCTGACGCAGGTTGGGCTGACGATCATTTTCAACCAGGGTAAGGGCTCCGTTCAGACGACCCCGACGCCAGTTGCGTTACAGCAGCAATATGGCTGGAACTATAACTTCCCGCGCAGCGAGGGTTTCTACAACCAGACGGGCAAGTTCCTTACGACCATCCTGAGTGATAAGAGCTATATCAACCGATATTTGGATTTCCAGGGCGCTCTTTTCTATTCTCATAGCAGTTCGACGATCGACTCCTATTGCGCGCCGAATACGGTGGATGGCAGCATCCCCTACGCCGTCAACGTGCAATGCCCGTACACCTTCTTTGGCGATCTGGGTGCGGCTGGTTTCCAGTCTCCAGGATATTTCACTTATAACCCGACTTCCGTTTTCGGCAGCCCGGAAGCGGGCGAGTCCTCGCAATATATCACTGCTGTTAGCAATCGCATTGGCTTCGACCCGCAGTTTAATATCCATCTTCCGCATAACACCATCGCCATTGGCGGTTTGATTGCGAAAGAGACTACGGGCCCGGTTGGTGGAGACACCTATATTTATGGCGGTACAGGCGCGCAATTTAATCAGGTCAACGGCTACAACTCCCTGAT
>JAGWOU010000247.1 GCA_028870815.1 Rhodospirillales bacterium
GGACCACCGTGCCGTGGTGCTGAAAGTTGGCGCACAGGAGTGGCTGAAGCTGCAACCGCAAAATGATTGCGGGCTGGCGCTTGGCTATCTGGCGGGGAACCTGCACTGGCGCGTGCGCTTCGAGGATGGCTGCCTGCTGGTGGCGGTTGACCATCCGCGCGAGACCTATCTCGCCCGGCTGCATGAGCTGGAGCATGAGGGCAAAGTGAGGGTGCTGGAATGAGCGACCCGCTGGCTCTGCTGCGCGGCATACAATTCGCGGATTCGCAGTTTCCGTCAGGAGGATTCGCGTTTTCCTGGGGCGTGGAAAGCCTGATGGCGGATGGGCTGCTCACCCGTGCGGACTGGCCGCAATTTCTCGCCGGCCAGATGGAGCATCGCTGGGCGCCGCATGACCGGCCTTTGGTGGCCTATGCGTTTGAAGCCGCGCAAGACCATGCCGCGCTGATAGAGCTGGACCAGCTGACCGAAGCCCTCGCCATCGCCAGCGCCGCGCGGGAAGGCTCGCGCCGTGCCGGGGCCGCGCTGCTCGCCACACATTTGCGGCTTGGCACGCCCGGTTCCGCCGCCTACCACGCGCTGGTGGAAGCGGAGGAGGCGCACGGCCACCTGCCCGTGGTCATGGGCCTCACGCTGGCGGGCGCGGGGCTTGACCTGCCCGCGACCCTCGCCGTTTCCGCCCACACAACCGCGCAGGCGCTGGGCTCCGCCGCTGTGCGGCTCGGGCTTATCGGCGCGCTGGACGCGCAGAAGGCTTTACAAAACATCCAGCCGCGCATTGCGGAATTCATCGCCGCCCCGCTGCCGCCGCTGGATGATATCGGCAGCTTCACGCCACTGACCGACATTGCGCTGATGCGCCACCCTTACCAGAAGCAGCAACTATTCTCGAACTGATGAGCAAGCCATGAACCTCTCCCCCACCGAGCTTGAACGCCTGACCATTTTCACGGCGGCGGAACATGCAAGGCGGCTGAGGGCGCGTGGCGTGAAACTCTCCCACCCCGAGGCAGTGGCGCTGCTGGCCGATGAAATGCTCCTCGCCGCGCGTTGCGGCATGGCTTACGAGGAGATCGTGAACATGGCGGCAAAGTTGCTAACGCCCGCGGAAGTGGAGCCCGGCGTGCCCACACTCACGGAATTTGTCGCGGTGGAGGCGAGTTTCCCTGAAGGCACCAAGCTCGTCATCGTATTCCGCCCCATCGCCGACGGGCAGGAGGATGGCGAAATTCCCGGAGAGATCATCGCGGCGGAAGGCGAGATCACATTGAATGCAGACCGCGAGCGCGTCGAGATCGAAGTGTTGAACACCGGAGACCGCGATATTCAGGTACGTAGCCACGCGCATTTTTTTGAAACCAACCCAGCCTTGGCATTCGACCGCAGTGCCGCTTTCGGCTTCCGGTTGGATGTGGCGTCCGGGTCCGGCATTCGATTCGAGCCAGGTATTTCCCGCAAGGTTACGCTGGTGGCGATGGCGGGGGATCGTATCATTCACGGCCAGGGCGGACTCACACGCGGGCGGCTGGACGATCCTGAGATCCAGGCCAAGGCGCTCGAGGCGGCGCGGCAACGCGGCTATAAGGGAGCCTGAGCCATGGTGAAGATAACCCGCGCGGAATACGCCGCCACCTTTGGCCCCACCAAGGGTGACATGGTGCGCCTGGGCGACACCGGCCTGCTTGCCGAGATTGAGCATGATTACACGCATTATGGCGATGAGCTGACCACCGGCGCCGGCAAGGCGATGCGGGATGGCGAAGGCTTCCAAACCACCGGCACCCGCGCTTCCGGCGCGCTGGACGCGGTGGTGCAGAACGCCACCATCTTCGACCCTGTGCTGGGTATCGTGAAAGGCGATATCGGCATCCGCGATGGCCGGATCGTCGGTATCGGCAAGGCGGGCAATCCAGATATCATGGCGGGCGTCGATCCCGCCTTGCGCACCGGTCCCAACACCGCCGTGCATCATGCCGAGCAGTACATCATCACCGCGGGCGCCATTGAAAGCCACGCGCATTTCCTCTGCCCGCAGCAAAGCGAGCACGCGCTGGCCGGCGGCACCACCACCATCATCGGCATGTCGCCGGGACCATATTTCGATGTCTCATGCTCCGGGCCAGAGATTCTCGGGCAGTTGATCCAGGCGGCGGAATTCTTGCCGCTGAATTTCGGCTTCCTCGGGCGCGGCTGTTCTGACCCTGGCGCTGTCGAGGAATCCGTCTCCGGCGGCGCACTGGGCGTGAAAATCCATGAGGATTTCGGCGCCTCTGGCGATGTGATCGATGGCTGCCTCATCGCCGCCGACCGGAATGATTTCAGCGTGTGCCTGCATACGGATACGATCAACGAATACGGCTTCTGCGAGGACACGATCCGCGCCATCGCTGGCCGCTCCATCCATATGTTCCACACGGAGGGTGCGGGCGGCGGCCACGCGCCGGATTTGCTGCGCGTAAACGGCATCGCCAATGTGCTGCCCGGCTCCACCAACCCCACCAATCCCTTCACCGCCTATGCGCTGAATGAGGGACTGCCAATGACCATGCTGGCCCACGCCATGAACTGGCGGCTGGCGGAAGACCTCGCCTTTGCGGAATCCCGCGTGCGCCCGCAAACCATGGCGGCGGAGGATATTCTGCACGACATAGGGGCCATCTCCATCTTCTCGACCGACAGCCAAGGCATGGGGCGGTTGGCGGAAAACGTTGCCAAATGCTGGCAGCTTGCCAGCGTGATGAAAAAGCGCCATGGCCGTTTACCGCAGGAAAAAACCGCGCGCGCCGATAACGAACGCATCAAACGCTATCTCGCCAAGCTCACCATCAACCCTGCCATCGCGGCGGGCATTGACGCACATGTTGGCTCCATCCAGCCTGGGCGCATGGCGGATCTGGTGTTCTGGCCGCGGGCAAGTTTTGGGATCAAGCCGCGCGTGGTGATGAAAAGCGGCTTCATCGCCTGGGCCACATGCGGTGATGCCAATGGCTCCATGATGGATAGCGAACCCAACATCCAGCGGCCGATGTGGGGCAGCATGGGGCTGTCTCCCACAAAGCTTGGCGTCACCTTCGTCTCCCGGCTTGCCATCGAAGCAGACCGCGCCCGCAAACTTGGCGTTGCCAAAAAGTTTGTGCCCATCAGCAATACCCGCCATCTTGGTAAACAGCACATGCTGCATAACAATGCCTTGCCAAATATCGAGGTAGATAGCGAAACCTTCGAGGTTCGTGCGGATGGCCGCCTGCTGGCGGGCGAACCAGCGGCGCATGTGCCGTTGAACCGCACCTATATGCTGCGATGAACCAATTAGCACTAAGGTTCGCCCCCAGCGGTGGCGGGCGCACCATTCTGACGGAACGCAGGGCGGGCTATCCTTTTAGTGTCACCGCGCCCATTTCGCGCAAGGATGGCGCGGCACAACTCACGCTGCAATCCATCTCCGGCGGGCTTTATGGCGGGGAGCGTATCACCCAGCACATCCATGTCCGCGCTGGCGCCTCGGCCCGGCTGGTGCAACCCGCCGCCACCACCGTAAGGCGAACCGCAAACGGACCGGCGCGGCAAAGCATCAGGCTGGAAGCCGGAGAAAACGCAGCTCTGGTTTATACCGCACGCCCGCTTATCATGCTGCCCGGCGCCGCGCTGGTGCAGGATTGGGAAATTATCCTGGCACACGGTGCAAGAATAATCTTCTGGGACGCCTTCGTAAGCCACAGCCCCAAAGGCGATGTCCCGGATTGGTCGCTCACCTCCCGCGTGAATCTGCGGGCGGCAAACGGCAACTTGCTGGCGGCCGAACGCATTGCCGTAAAGGGCGCCGAATTAGGCGAAGGCTTCCAAGGTGTTTCAGGAAATTTCAGCGCCTTTGGAAAATTCTGGTGTCTCGGGCCGGGGGCGGTTGAAAACCCCGTGCGTGACCTTGAAACCATCCAAACCGGCTTCACGCGCCTTCCTGGCGAAACGGGCTGCGTTATCGCCCT
>JAGWOU010000248.1 GCA_028870815.1 Rhodospirillales bacterium
ACCCAACGGTGAGAATATATCATCGCCGCTTTTACGCAAGCGAGACGACTCCCCGGCAATACCTTATGAATGGAACAGATTCTCAGCTTACGCTTAGCTTCCTCCTCCACGCTCCCTAGGCAGGCGACACGTCGAAACTATTAAGCTACCTTATTCTAGTCTTGGTAACTGCTTGGAGTTCCAGTATTTCCTGCTTTAATCATTATATTTGTCTGGTACACCACATTATGGATGCCAGATGCGGTGTACCAGAGGTGGGTATATATGTCGAGGCGAAAATTGCAAGAATATTACCGCCGAATTACCTTACAAATCGCTGCAAGATTTCGTGAATCACTGGCTATTCCAGCCACAGCGCTCAAGTGTTCCCCGCGATTCGCGGTTTAAGCTGCGCGTTTGATGCCGGGCGCATCAATCTCGATGTCCAAGCAAACCAGCCGGCAAATCCACGCTGGAATCGTCCAAAGCAACCTGGCGGAGAGGGTGGGATTCGAACCCACGGTACGCTTGCACGCACAACAGTTTTCGAGACTGCCCCAATCGGCCACTCTGGCACCTCTCCGGAAACCGCCGGTGCGGGCTTATAGGCAAGCCGGTGCCCCACCGCAACAGGCCTGCGAAACGCCCAATCGGGCCATCCTCAGAATCAGCATTGACACCGTCTTTGGCCCGGCTATAACGCGCCACTCGCGTGGCCAGGGTATTCCTAGCCGCGCCCTAAGTTTTGTGACGACACCTGATTGGATTATACCATGTTCGCAGTCATCCGCACCGGCGGCAAACAATACCGCGTCACACCAGACGCGGTGCTGAAGGTTGAGAAGCTGGAGGCGGAAGCCGGCAGCACGGTAACCTTCACCGATGTCCTCGCCGTGGGTGGCGAAGGCAACCTGAAGCTCGGCGCCCCCGTGGTTGCCGGCGCTTCCGTCACCGCCACCGTCATCGCCCAGGACCGTCTGGATAAGGTCCTTATCTTCAAGAAGCGCCGCCGGCAGAACAGCCGCCGCAAGAACGGCCACCGCCAGCACGTTACCGTGCTGCGCGTCTCCGCCATCAACGCGGCCTAAAGGAGCAGCAAACCAATGGCACATAAGAAAGCAGGCGGTTCGTCCCGCAACGGCCGCGATACCGAAGGCCGGCGCCTCGGCCTCAAGAAGGCTGGCGGCCAAGCCGTCATCGCCGGCAACATCCTCGTTCGCCAGCGTGGCACCAAGGTAAAGCCGGGCACGAATGTCGGCGTTGGCCGCGACCATACCCTCTTCGCCCTCGTGGACGGCAAGGTGGTCTTCCAGCGTAAGGCTGACGACCGCGTGCACGTCTCCGTGGAGCCGGTTGCCCTGGCCGCTGAGTAAGGTTTCGGGCCCGCGCCCACCCGTCTAAAGCCGGCGCGAGCCGGCTTTTTTATTGCGAGTTCCCCGATGAAGTTCCTCGACCAGGCAAAAATCTACCTCAAATCCGGCGATGGCGGCGATGGCGTCACCGCCTTCCGGCGCGAGAAATATGTCGAGTTCGGCGGGCCGGATGGCGGCGATGGCGGTAAGGGCGGGGATATCGTGTTCGAGTCCGTCGAGAACCTGAACACCCTCATCGATTTCCGCTACACCCAGCATTTCAAGGCCAAAAAGGGCAATAATGGCGCCGGGTCGGACCGTACGGGGGCCGGCGCGCCGGAGCTAGTGATCAAGGTGCCCGTCGGCACGCAAATCTTCGACGACGAGCGCGAGACCATGCTGGCAGACCTCGACAAGCCCGGAATGCGCATCGTGTTGCTCAATGGCGGCGATGGCGGGTTCGGCAATGCCAGGTACAAAACCTCCACCAACCGTGCCCCCCGCCGGTCGGACAAAGGCTGGCCGGGCGAGGAACGCTGGGTCTGGCTACGCCTGAAACTCATCGCCGATGCCGGGCTTGTCGGCCTGCCCAACGCGGGCAAATCCACCTTCCTGAAAGCCGTTTCCGGGGCCAACCCCAAGATCGCGGACTATCCCTTCACTACCCTGCATCCGCAGCTGGGCGTGGTGCGGCTGAATATGTCCGAGGAATTTGTGCTGGCGGACATTCCCGGCCTCATCGAGGGCGCGCACGAAGGCACCGGCCTGGGCGACCGTTTCCTCGGCCATGTGGAGCGTTGTGCGGTGCTGCTGCACCTCATCGACGGCGCTGCCGGCCACGTGGTGGATGCCTGGCGCACCATCCGCGCCGAGCTAGAAGCCTATGGCGGCGGCCTTGCCGAAAAGCCCGAGATTATAGTGCTTAACAAGACTGATTCTATGACCCCGCGTGAGCTTTCCTCCCGCAAGGCGGCCCTGGCTAAGGCCTCAGGCGCCAAGGTGATGAGCATCTGCGCCGTCACTGGCGAGGGGGTTAAAGAGGTGCTGCGGACCCTGCAAGACGTGATTAATGAGGCAAAGGCGGAGCGCGCATCCCAATGATGCCCTCTCTCAAATCCGCCAAGCGCGTCGTTATTAAAATCGGCAGCGCCTTGATTGTCGATCCCGAAACCGCCACCCCTCGCGAAGCCTGGCTTCGCGGCGTGGTGCAGGATATTGCCGAACTGATGGCCCACGGGGCGGAGATCATCGTCGTCTCCTCCGGCGCCATTGCGCTCGCCCGCCGCCAGCTTGGCCTGGGCGGAGCAAAATTGCGGCTGGATGAGAAGCAGGCCGCCGCCGCCGTGGGACAGATCTGCTTGGCGCAGGCCTGGGCGCAGACCTTGGCGGAGAAAGACCTCACCGCCGCCCAGCTACTTATCACCTTGAGCGATACTGAAAACCGCCGTCACTACCTTAATGCTCGCGCCACCCTGGCCACCCTGCTCTCGCTGGGCTGCGTGCCGGTCATCAACGAGAACGATTCCGTCGCCACCGCCGAAATCCGCTATGGCGATAATGACCGCCTGGCCGCGCGCGTGGCGGAAATGGTACAGGCGGATGCACTAGTGCTACTCTCGGATATTGACGGCCTCTACACCGCCGACCCGCGCAAAGACCCCGACGCCGCCCATATCCCAGTTGTGGAGACCCTCACATCGGACATCATGGCCATGGGCGGCGAGCCCCCGCCCGGCTATTCCTCCGGCGGCATGCGCACCAAGCTGGTGGCGGCCCAGATCGCCACCCAGGCGGGCTGCGCCATGGCCATTGCCATTGGCAACCGGGAAAACCCCCTCGCCGCAGTGGCGGCCGGGGCGAAATGTACTTGGTTCCTGCCCACACCAGAGGGCCGTTCCGCCCGCAAAAACTGGATCGCCGGGCATCTCGCCCCCGCTGGCACCCTCACCATTGATGAAGGCGCCGCCCGCGCCCTCGCCAAAGGTTCATCCCTGCTCCCGGCCGGTATCCGCAAGGTGTCGGGCGATTTCGAGCGTGGTGACCCGGTGGACATACTGACCCTGGAAGGCAACCGCATCGCCCGTGGCCTCACCACCTATTCCAGCGCGGATGCCGCCACCATCGCCGGCCACCGTTCGGAAGATTTCGAGACACTGCTGGGCTATCGCGGGCGCGACGAGGTTATTCACCGCGACGATTTGGTACTGCTCTAAGCGCCAAAAAAACCCGCCAGCCAAGGGCCAGCGGGTCAAGTCAACAGGGAGGCTTCACGTCTGGGAGACGTAGGGACCGTAGTCCCCTATCCGGCTCAACACCGGATATGTTGTATATAAGCCACAAGAGAGATTTTTTAAGTGTGAAAATCGTAACGCGGTTGATTTTCTGTAACAGCATGTTCCAGCCACCCGCCTAATCCGGCTGAATACCTGGCTTTAGCCCTTCACCCCGTTGCGTTCAGCAATAGAATTCACCAAGAAGTCACGGAATACTGAGACCCGTTTGGAATTCCGCAGCTCCTCCGGGTACACGAAATACATCTCGACCGGCGGATTTTTCACTTCCGGCAGAACATTCACCAGCCCCGTGGCATCCCCGACCAGATAATCTGGCACCGCGCCAATGCCGATTCCGGCCCGGATGCAGGCCAGCAT
>JAGWOU010000249.1 GCA_028870815.1 Rhodospirillales bacterium
GGCAACGCCCCTTCCTTCATCCGCTCCATCGCGATCCGGCTGGAGACATTCCGTAGCGGCACCATTTCGATCAGCTTGCGGTAGAAGGAATCATACGCGGCGATATCCGGCACCACCACGTGCATAAGATAGTCCACATCGCCGCTCATCCGCCATGCCCCCACAATCTCCGGGGTATTTGTAACAACCTCGTGAAACTTACCCAGCCAGGAGGCGGAGTGGTCGTTGGTTTCCACCGAGACGAATACCGAGACCGGCAGGCCGAGCTTATCGGCGTCCAGCACCGCCACCCGGCCTTTTATAATGCCGGTTTCCTCCATGCGCTTGATGCGCTTCCAGCACGGTGTGGCCGTCAGCCCCACTTTCTCCGCGATATCGTTCAGCGAGAGTGAGGCATCCGCCGCCAGCAGGCGCAGGATGGAACGGTCGATCTGGTCCAGCTCGGTCATGGTTTGGAAAGCACTTTCGAAAAATATGTAGAACAGGGGTTGCAGTGAAAGCACTTGCGGTGCCGGAAAAATCGCAGTACAGGCCTCCTCGGGTCACGCCCCCCCACCGGGGCGCTTTTCTTCTGTAAGGGAGATGTTTTATGGCAGATTTTTCTCCGGCCGCCAAGCCTGCGGTGCGTCCGCAGAACCCTAATTTCTCTTCGGGCCCCTGCTCGAAGCGTCCTGGCTTCTCTCTGGCGGCCCTGGAAGGCGCCCTGCTGGGCCGTTCGCACCGCGCGAAAGAGCCAAAAGCCCGCATCGCGGAGGTCATCTCCCGCTCCAAATCCATCCTCGGTATGCCGGAAGGCTGGCGCCTTGGCCTGGTTCCGGGCTCAGATACCGGGGCGATGGAGATGGCGCTTTGGTCCCTGCTGGGCACCCGCCCCGTGGACGTAATGGCGCATGAGAGCTTTTCTTCCGGCTGGGTGACGGACGTGGTGGAGCAACTTCAGCTTCCCAATGCCCGTATCATCGAGGCCGATTACGGCAAGCTGCCCGATATTTCCAAGGTCGATTTCAGCCATGACGTGGTGCTGACCTGGAACGGCACCACCTCCGGCGTGCGTTTCCCTAACGGAGACTTTATCCCGGCTGACCACGAGGGGCTGGTGATCGTGGACGCCACCTCCGCTGTTTTCGCCATGGACCTGCCGTGGGACAAGCTGGATGTGGTGACATGGTCTTGGCAGAAGGTGATGGGCGGCGAGGCCGCGCATGGCATGCTCGCCCTCTCCCCGCGCGCGGTGGAGCGGCTGCTTACCTACAAGCCAGCCTGGCCGCTGCCGAAACTTTTCCGCCTTACCTCCGGCGGCAAGCTCATCGAGGGTATTTTCGAGGGCGATACGATCAACACCGTTTCCATGCTCTGCGTGGAGGACGCGCTGGACGGCCTGCGCTGGGCGGAAAGCATTGGCGGGTTGCAGGGGCTCATCGCGCGGTCGCAGGCGAGCCTGAAGGCGGTCTCCGATTGGGTTGAGGGCAATGAGCGCGTGAGCTTCTTGGCTGAAACAGCGGAGATCCGCGCCAGCACCTCCATGTGCATCGCCATCACGGCCCCCTGGTTCATGGCGCTGGATGCCGCCGGCCAGGCCAAGGCGGCGAAAGCCGTTGCCGCGCTGTTGGAAAAAGAAAAAGTGGCCATGGATATCGGCAGCTATCGTGATGCTCCGCCCGGCTTGCGCATTTGGGGCGGCGCCACGGTTGAACCCTCCGACATCAAGGCGTTGCTGCCCTGGATCGATTACGCGATCGACAGCCTCGCCTTCGGCTAACTGAAACTTTGCGCGGCTCATTGGGCCGCGAACAAGGGATTCCAAACATGGTTAAGGTTCTGATTAGCGACAAGCTGTCGCCAGCCGCCATTGAAATTTTCAAGACTCGCGGCGTCGAGGTCGATGTGAAAACCGGCCTCACCCCGGCTGAGCTGCGCGAGATTGTCGGGCAGTATGACGGGCTCGCCATCCGCTCCGCCACCAAGGTGACAAAAGAGGTGCTGGATGTCGCGACAAATCTGAAAGTTGTTGGCCGCGCTGGCATCGGTGTCGACAACGTGGATGTCAAATCCGCCACCTCGCGTGGCGTGGTGGTGATGAACACGCCCAATGGCAACGCCATCACCACCGCCGAGCACGCGGTGGCGATGATGTTCGCGCTCGCCCGCCAGCTGCCGGAGGCCAGCGCTTCCACCAAGGCAGCCAAGTGGGAGAAAAACCGCTTCATGGGCGTGGAGCTGACCAGCAAGGTGCTGGGGCTTATTGGCTGCGGCAATATCGGTTCCATCGTGGCGGACCGCGCCGTGGGGCTGAAGATGAAGGTGCTGGCCTACGATCCGTTCCTCACCGAGGCCCGCGCCATCGAACTGGGCGTCGAGAAAGTGGATCTGGACACGATCTTCGCCAAGTCGGATTTCATCACGCTGCACACGCCGCTGATCGACGCCACCCGCAACATCATCTCCGCCGAGGCGATCGCGAAGATGAAGAAGGGCGTGCGTATCATCAACTGCGCCCGTGGCGGCCTGGTGGACGAAGCTGCGCTGTACGAGGCGTTGGTGTCCGGCCATGTCGCCGGTGCCGCGCTGGATGTGTTCGAGGTTGAGCCCGCCAAGGAAAACAAGCTGTTCGAGCTGGAGAACGTGGTCTGCACCCCGCATCTGGGCGCTTCCACCACCGAGGCGCAGGAGAATGTGGCGCTGCAAGTGGCCGAGCAGATTTCGGACTTCCTGCTCACCGGCTCAGTGACCAACGCGCTGAATATGCCAAGCGTCACCGCCGAGGAAGCGCCGCGCCTGCGTCCTTATATGGAACTGTGCCGCCTGCTGGGCGGTTTTGCCGGGCAGCTTACCCGCGCGCAGGATGGCGCGATCCAGCGTATTCTGGTGGAATATGAGGGTGCTGCCGCGCTGCTCAACCACAGGCCTTTGAACGCCACCGCGCTCGCCGGCCTGCTGGGCCCGGTGATGGAAGGCGTGAACATGGTCAATGCCCCTGTTCTGGCGCGCGACCATGGTATCGAGGTGGCGGAAGCCACTTCCGACCGCACTGGCGATTCCCAGGCGCTTGTGCGCATTTCCGTCACCACCGAGAAAGGCACGCGCTCGGTTGCCGGCACGCTTATCGGCAATGGCAAGCCGCGTTTGGTGGAAATCAAGGGAATCAAGGTGGAGGCGGATTTCGCCCCGCACATGCTCTACGTCACCAACAAGGACAAGCCGGGTTTCATCGGACGCTTCGGCATGACACTGGCGGATGCGGGCGTGAACATCGCCACCTTCCATCTAGGCCGCGCGGCCGAGGGTGAGGACGCGATCTGCCTTGTCTCCACCGATGGCGAAACGCCGGAGGCGGTGCTGGACGCCGTGCGCGCCCTGCCGCTGGTGATGCAGGCGACGAATTTGGCGTTCTAAGCTTTTCGGCAGGCGGCGTGTTTTTTTGAATGCGCCGTCCGTTCGCACACTAGAGCGCGATGACTTTAGGTTCGCTCGCTTTGCGAGCGGAACTGAAGTCTGAATCGCCCTCTTATTCATTGATTCAGAGACGGATTCAGACATGAGAGCGATCGCCGGGGCGATTCGATCTCATGTCATCCGGCTCTAGGTTCGGTAATGAATATCTATCCCGGAAGCGCAGGCGGCTGTTTCTCGAAGATCATGCGATGGATCTCCGCCGTCAGATTGTTGTTAAGCTCGATCAGTTGATGCACTTCCGCCTGCATCTTCAAGATCGCTTCGGCGTCATTATAGGTTTGCAGTGCTTGTTTGTCCGAAGCCGCGGCGGCAACCTTTTGGCCAACCATAATCACAGACAACAGCACGAGTTGTAAGAATGTCTGTGCTACCCATGCGATGAGCGTCGCCACGCCACCTTTGATGGCTTCGGGTAAGCTAACAAGAGCGATCGCGGCGAACACATAAGCACACCACTTGGTGCCAACAGTATTCGTAATGAAAACCGCAATGCGCCCGTTGAGCCCAACAGCCTCATCACCGGTCACA
>JAGWOU010000250.1 GCA_028870815.1 Rhodospirillales bacterium
GTGGCCACCGGTTTCCGGCCGGACTGACGCCACTCCGCGCGCGGCGTTACGAGTTTTTTATTTGAGATTCCGGCGGGGCAGTCTAAAAATGTGGAGTTTTTGCCCTGTAAGCCGGAATTAGGCCTTGATTAACCGTTTTGCCATATAGATGATTGGTAATAAAAGTTGTCTCACGAGTGCAGGCTGGTTATGGCCTAGGCGGACGAGTTTTGTGGTTGCGGCCGTGGCCCTGCGGCGGCCACGCCATTGCGGCAATGAAATGGTTTTGCCGTCGGGCAAGTAAGGGGAGTTTGTGGTCTGAGGAATCATTCTGAACCCGAGCCGCTGTACAAGCGCGACCGTCAGCCATTGCCGGTTTCATTTTGCGCGCCAGCTGCCCGCCTCGACGAGTTGCACGAGCTCATCCTGAAGGCCAAGGCTGTGTCTTTCGACGTGTTCGACACGCTGCTGGCGCGCACGGTGCTGAACGCCACGGATGTGTTCGCGATGATGGAGCGCGAAACTGATATTGGCGGGTTTCATCAGGCGCGGATAAGGGCCGAGGCGCAAGCCCGGGAAAGGCTAAACGAACTGACCGGATCACCCGAGGTGACGCTGGCGCAGATTTACAGCGCGCTGGAGCTGGACAGCCATCAGTTCTCCAGCTGGTCTGCCGAGCGGCTGATGGCGCTTGAGCTGGAGACAGAGCGGAGGGTGCTGACCCGTTCCCCCGGCATTGAAGCGATTTACGAATTGGCGTTGAGCACGGGCAAGCCGGTTGTTGCTGTGTCGGACATGTATCTGCCGCCGGATTTCATACAGGAGGTGCTGGTTGCGAACCAGTTGCCGGTGGACCAGGTATTCGTTTCCTGCGCCTGCGAGAAATCCAAGCATGAGGGCTCACTTTATGGCGAGGTGGCGGCGGCGCTGAAGCTCCGGCCCGAGGAAATTCTGCATTTCGGCGATAACTTCAAGGCCGATTGCGCGGCGGCGCTGCAAGCTGGGGTGGCGGGATACCATGTGCCGGCGCTGCGCGACCAGCTATACCGCGACACGCGGTTCAACCAGCGCGCTATCAACCAGCTGACCACCGCCGCCACCCGCGCCCGCGGCGCGCAGCGCAACCTGCTGGCCTCGGCGCTGCTGGCGCATCTTTCGATCTTTAAGGCGGCAAATCCGTCGGCCAGCATGGCGGCGCAATTCGGCGCGATGTATGCCGGCCCGCTTGTGGTGGGGTTCGCCCATTGGCTGAGCCTGGAGATGCAGGCGGACGGGGTGCGGCATCTGCGCCTGGCCACACGCGATGGCTATATCACCGAGGCGATTTGGCAGCGCCTTGGGCTGCCGGGGCGGGCCTCGATCTTCCATACCTCTCGCCGCCTGACGTTGATGCCTGCCTTGGTGAACGGGTTTGACAAGGAAGCGCCCTCCTTGCTCACCGCCAGCACCACGGTGACATTGGGCGATTGCGTGAAGCGGCTGAATCTGGCCGAAGATGCCGAACTTTTGGAGATGCTGGGCAAGATTACGGCGCTGGACCAGCCGGTGGACGGGCCGCGCCGCGTGGAAGCCGCGCTGAAGGCGTTGCAGGAGTGCAAGGCGCTGATCCAGCGTATCGCCGCCGGTGAGCTTAAGGGCTACCACGCTTATCTGGGTCAGGAAGGCTTCGACGCGAGCGCCGATGCGGTGGCCGATTGCGGCTGGGCGCTTTCCTCGCAGCGGCGCATGGAACAGTTTCTGGGCGAGACGCTTCGCGGCTATTACATAGGCTCGCTGGAACATGCCCATATGCATGAGGGGATCAAATCCTTCCTGTTCCACAAGGGCGCCGACAAGGGCTGGGTGAATATCGCCGAACGCGCCGTGGAATTGCTGGAGCTGCCCTTCGCCGCGCTGCAAGCGCAGATCTGCCGGTTCGACCCGCAAGGTGACGGGACGGTGAGGGCGGTGCCGATCGACCATGAACCGCAATATGAGATGGTGCGGGAAGTGTTCGTGAAACGCATGCACCGCCAGACGGAGGCTTTCGCGGATTTCATCCGCCCGCTGCTGGCCGATGTGACGGTGGACGAGTTCCGCGAGGTTCTGTTCATCCTGTTCGATGCGCTGGTGAACAAACCCACGGCGTTCGAGTATCACGAGCTTGCCGGGCTGCCGCATAACCGGGAATACGGGAAATCCGATTTCGCGACGATCGGCACCTTCTGGCGCGTGCCCGATGGAAATGGCTATGCCAGCCAGACGGGTATAACACGGTGGCGCGATTATATGCGGATCGGCTGGATTTCCATGCGCCAGGCTGGGTGGAGGGTAACCTGGGCGCGGGTGCGCCGCGTGCTGCGCCGCCGCTTCGTGGCGTAGAAGCCGCCCGCGATCACTGCGCGTACCGCATAGCGCGTCTGACTTGCGCTGGCATGGCTTGATGGGTAATGGGGACCGCCAAGGTCTTATTGAACAGGCGGCCATGGCAATGGATATCTCGGACAAAACGGGTTTTTCGGATCGCATCGCGGAGGCGCTGGCTTTTGACGATGTGCTGCTGGTGCCGGGTTATTCACAGGTGCTGCCCGGCACGGTGAAAACCGCCACCCGCCTGACCCGCCGGATTTCGCTGAATGTGCCGCTGATTTCCGCGGCGATGGACACGGTGACCGAGGCGCAAATGGCCATCGCCATGGCGCAGCAGGGCGGCATTGGCGTGATTCACAAGAACCTCACCATCGCGGAGCAAGCGGCGCAGGTGCGGCGGGTGAAGAAGTTCGAGAGCGGCATGGTGGTGAATCCGCTCACCATCTTCCCCGACCAGACCCTGGCCGATGCCCATGCGTTGATGGCGCAGCACAACATCTCAGGTTTTCCGGTGGTGGAGCGGGACGGCAAGCTGGTGGGTATTCTCACCCATAGAGACATGCGCTTCGCGACTGACCTTGGCATAAAGGTCCACGAATTGATGACCCGCGAGAATCTGGCGGTGGTGGAGGCAGGGGTTTCGCCCGAAGCGGCCCGCGCCCTGCTGCATAAACGCCGGTTGGAAAAGCTGCTGGTGGTGGATGAGAATTTCCACTGCGTGGGGCTGATGACCGTGAAGGATATGGACAAGGCCGAAGCATATCCGCTGGCCAATAAGGATGAGTTAGGCCGGCTGCGGGTGGCTGCGGCCACTGGCATCGGCAAGGATGGCGCCGACCGCGCCGAAGCGCTGATTGAGGCCGGGGTGGATGTGGTGGTGGTTGATACCGCCCATGGCCACTCGGAGGGCGTCTTGAAGGCGGTGGCGAAGATTAAGCAGACCTCCAATGAGGTGCAGATCATCGCCGGAAACGTGGCCACGCCGGAAGGGGCGCGGGCGTTGATCGATGCCGGGGCGGATGCGGTGAAGATCGGCATTGGGCCGGGCTCCATCTGCACCACCCGTGTGGTGGCGGGCGTGGGCGTGCCGCAATTCTCCGCCGTGCTGGAAACCGCCGCCGCCTGCCGCGCCGCAGGGGTGCCGGCTATTGCCGATGGCGGTATCCGCGCCTCGGGCGATGTGGTGAAGGCGCTGGCCGCCGGGGCGGATGCGGTGATGGTGGGTTCCATGCTTGCAGGAACTGACGAGGCGCCGGGTGAGGTGTTTCTGTATCAGGGGCGCTCCTATAAATCGTATCGTGGCATGGGCTCGCTGGGGGCGATGGCGCGCGGCTCGGCCGACCGCTATTTCCAGCAGGAGATCAAGGATACGCTTAAGCTGGTGCCCGAGGGCATCGAGGGCCGCGTGGGTTATAAGGGGCCGATGGCCGCCGTGGTGCACCAGTTGGTGGGCGGTTTGCGGGCCGGCATGGGCTATACAGGCAGCGCCGACATAGCGGCACTGCAAACCACCACGAAATTCCGCCGTATCACCGGGGCTGGCCTGCGCGAGAGCCATGTGCATGATGTGGCGATTACTCGTGAAGCGCCGAATTACAGGCAGGAAGGCTGAGCCTGCCAACGCCGCGTCAGCGCA
>JAGWOU010000251.1 GCA_028870815.1 Rhodospirillales bacterium
GAAACACAATATTTCCTCCATGAATCACGAACAAACGGCGAACAATTTATTAACGACCATGTTGCTAATTTGTTCTCGACATGTCAGGATGCGATTCAACGATTCCCTCTGGCAAGGTCAGGAAAACACGCTATGGTTGCATCCACCGCAAGCAAAAAAGCTCGTTTGACAGAAATCGAGTCGATGTTGGACGCTCCGGAGGCACCTTTCATGGCGACAGTGACGACGATGGCAAAACCCGATCTCGAAAAAAACAAGGCGCTCGACGCCGCGATGGCGCAGATTGAGCGCGCCTTCGGCAAAGGCTCGATCATGCGCATGGGCGCCAAGGGCGGCAATGAGGCGATCGAGGTGATCTCCTCGGGCTCGCTCGGGCTGGATCTGGCGCTGGGCATTGGCGGCCTGCCGCGTGGCCGCGTGATCGATATCTATGGCCCGGAAAGCTCGGGTAAGACCACCCTGGCGCTGCATGCCGTGGCCGAGGCGCAGAAGCGCGGCGGTGTCTGCGCCTTCGTGGATGCGGAGCATGCGCTCGACCCGGTCTATGCCCGCAAGCTCGGCGTGGATGTGGATAATCTGCTGATCTCGCAACCCGATACCGGCGAGCAGGGGCTGGAAATCGCCGATACGCTGGTGCGCTCCGGCTCCATCGATGTGCTGGTGATCGACTCCGTGGCGGCCCTGGTGCCCCGCGCCGAGTTGGAAGGCGAAATGGGCGACTCCCATGTCGGCCTGCATGCCCGCCTGATGAGCCAGGCGCTGCGCAAGATCACCGGCTCCGTCGCGCGCTCCAACACCATGCTGATCTTCCTCAACCAGATCCGGTTGAAGATCGGTGTGATGTTCGGCAACCCGGAAACCACTACCGGCGGCAATGCGCTGAAATTCTACTCCTCCGTCCGTATGGAAATCCGCCGCACCGGCTCCATCAAAGAGCGCGAGGAAGTAACGGGCAACCATGTGCGGGTGAAGGTGGTGAAGAACAAACTTGCCCCGCCCTTCCGGCAGGTGGAGTTCGACATCATGTTCGGTGAGGGCATCTCCAAATCCGGCGAGCTGATCGACCTTGGCGTGAAGGCCGGGGTGGTGGAGAAATCCGGCGCCTGGTTCTCGTACGACAGCCAGCGCATCGGCCAGGGGCGTGAGAACGCCAAACAGTTCCTGCGGGACAATCCGAAAGTGGCGGAGAGCATAGAGAAGAAAATCCGCGACCAATCCTCGGCACTTGGGGAAGCGCTGATGGCCGCCGATGGCGGCGAAGATGGCGGCGACGATTAATAACCGGTTTTGAAGCGCCCTTTTTCAAAGAGGGCGCTTTTCCCGGCTTTTTAAAAAAGCCGCGCTAAAAACTTTTGAAACTTTGGGCCATCGGCACTTCATGGGCCGGGCTTGGCGAAAACCCGTCCGCCCTGTAATCCAGCTTCCATGGTCACCAGCAACGATATCCGCGCCACTTTCCTGAATTATTTCGGCCGCAACGGCCACCAGATCGTGCCCTCCGCACCTCTGGTGCCGCGCAACGACCCCACGCTGATGTTCACCGCGGCTGGCATGGTGCCGTTCAAGAACGTCTTCACGGGTCAGGAAAAGCGCCCCTACACCCGCGCCACCTCATCGCAGAAATGCGTGCGCGCCGGCGGCAAACATAACGACCTCGACAATGTGGGCTATACCGCCCGCCACCACACTTTCTTTGAAATGCTGGGGAATTTCTCCTTCGGCGATTATTTCAAGGAACAGGCCATCCTGCATGCCTGGACCCTGTTGACCAAGGATTTCGCGCTTCCGAAGGAAAAACTGCTGATCACCGTTTATCACACGGACGACGACGCGGCGAACCTCTGGAAGAAGATCGCTGGGCTGCCTGACGAGAAGATTATCCGCATCGCCACCGACGATAATTTCTGGCGCATGGGCGACACCGGGCCCTGCGGCCCCTGCTCCGAGATTTTCTACGATCACGGCCCATCCATCGCCGGCGGCCCGCCCGGTTCCCCGGATGAAGATGGCGACCGTTTCATCGAAATCTGGAATCTCGTCTTCATGCAATATGAGGAGAGTGCGAATGGCCGTACGGACCTGCCCCGCCCCTCCATCGATACCGGCATGGGGCTGGAGCGCTTTGCCGCCATTCTGCAAGGCAAGCACGACAATTACGACACGGACACGCTGCGTGCCCTCATCCTCGCCTCCGCCGAGGAAACCGGCCAGGACCCGGACGGCAGTTTCAAAACCAGCCATCGCGTGGTGGCGGACCATCTGCGCGCGGCCTCCTTCCTGATGGCCGATGGCGTGCTGCCCTCCAACGAAGGCCGCGGCTATGTGCTGCGTCGGATCATGCGCCGGGCCATGCGCCACGCCCACATGATGGGCGCGAAAGAGCCGCTGATGTACCGGCTGGTGCCCGCCCTCACCCGCCAGATGGGCCAGGCCTTCCCGGAACTGAACCAGGCCGAGGCGCTCATCACCGAAACCTTGCAGCTTGAGGAAAACCGCTTCCGCGCCATGCTGGATCGCGGCATCACGCTGCTGAAGGACGAATCCGCCAATATCGCATCTGGCGGCGCCCTGCCGGGTGCCGTGGCGTTCAAGCTTTACGACACTTACGGCTTCCCGCTGGACCTCACGCAGGACGCTCTGCGCGAGGAAGGCAAAAGCGTGGATGTGGCGGGCTTCAACACCGCCATGGCTGAGCAGAAAGCCCGCGCCCGTGCCGCCTGGGCCGGTTCCGGCGAGGCCGCGACCGAAACCGTCTGGTTCGAACTGAACGAGCAGCTCGGGAGCACCGAATTCCTCGGCTACTCCACCGAAACCGCCGAGGGCGCCATCACCGCCCTGGTGGTGGATGGCAAGCCCACAACCGAGGCCCTGCCCGGGCAAAACGTATTCGTCATCCTCAACCAGACGCCGTTCTACGCTGAAAGCGGCGGCCAGGTGGGGGATACCGGCTTCATCACCGGGCCGGACAATCTGCGCATCCGCGTTACCGACACGCAGAAAAAGCTAGGCGGGCTGTTCGTGCATATCGGCGTGGTGGAGGCGGGTACAGCCCGCGTCGGCCAGGCCGTGGTGGCGGAGCTGGACCATGACCGCCGGGGCAAAATCCGCGCCCACCATTCCGCCACCCATCTGCTGCACGAGGCGCTGCGCCGCGCTTTGGGCGCGCATGTCACGCAAAAAGGCTCGCTCAACGCGCCGGACCGCCTGCGGTTCGACATCTCCCAGCCCCGTCCTGTAACGACGGAGTAACTCGCGGCGGTGGAGCGGGACGTGAACGCGCATATCCGTGAGAACACGGAGGTCACCACCCGCCTGATGACGCCGGAAGAAGCCGTGAAGCTGGGCGCCATGGCGCTGTTCGGCGAAAAATATGGCGACGAGGTGCGCGTGGTTTCCATGGGCGGCGGCTCGGATGATAAATCCGCCTGGTCCATCGAGCTTTGCGGTGGCACCCATGTGGCCCGCACCGGCGATATCGGGCTGTTCCGCATTGTCTCGGAAGGTGCTGTCTCGGCTGGCATCCGCCGCATCGAGGCTGTCGCCGGCGAAGCCGCCGTGGCCGAGGTTGAAGGTGAATCCAAGCTGCTGGCCGAAGCCGCCGCCGCCATCAAGGCACCGGCCGCTGAACTTCCTGGCCGCATCGCCCAACTTCAGGACGATAAGAAGCGCCTGGAACGCCAGGTGGCTGATTTGCAAAAGAAGCTGGTGATGGCAACCGCCTCGGAAGCGGAAGACATCAACGGCTCCCGCACAATCCTACGCAATGTGGGCGATGTGGCGGCGAAGGAACTGCGCCCCATCGCCACCGACCTCCTGAAAGGTCTCGGTTCGGGCATCGTGGCGCTGGTTTCCACCGCCGAGCAGAAAACCGCGATCGTCGTGGCTGTGTCGGAGGACAAACCGCAAAGTGCCGTGGATCTGGTACGTGCCGCAGCCGCTGCGGCTGGCGGCCAGGGTG
>JAGWOU010000252.1 GCA_028870815.1 Rhodospirillales bacterium
GATAATGCTGTACCTGCGCCTTATGCACGGGCGGCCGGGCCACAGCGGGTTTGGCTATTACCGCCGGGGCAGGCGCGGGCAGGCCCTCCAGCTGCCGCAGGGCGGCCGTATTCACGGTCACCTGCGCGGTTGCGCAGGCCGGGAGCAAGAAAGCGAGACAAGGGAGCCAGAGCGGAATCTTCACGTCTGGCAGCCTAGCCTCAACCCTGCTTGGCCGCCAGACCGTCCCGCACCAGTTCCAGAAGCTTCGGGTGCAAATGCGGATTTGCCGCCACCACCACGGAATCGATGTTATCCTTGCCTTCGCCATCGGTGGCATAGCCGCCCGCCTCGCGCACGATGAGCATGCCCGCCGCGATATCCCACGGCTTGATGCCCATTTCCCAATAGCCGTCATAGCGCCCGGCCGCGACCCAGGCGAGGTCCAAAGCCGCCGAGCCGAAGCGGCGTACACCCGCCGTGGCGGGCATCAGCGCGCCCAAAGTGCGGGCGAAGGCGAGCCGGTTGCCGGCGGAGGTAGCGGCGAAGGGAATGCCGGTGGCGAACAGCGCCTCCTTAAAATCCCGCCTTGCGGAAACGCGCAGCCGCCTGTCGTTGAGATAGGCGCCAACGCCCTTCTCGGCCCAGAACATTTCGCCATTCACCGGGCAATAAACGATCGCGGCGTTAATCTCGCTGCCGCCATCCGGCAGGCGCTTTTCCAGAGCGATGGAGATGGCCCAATGCGGAATGCCGTGCAGGAAGTTGGTGGTGCCGTCCAGTGGGTCCACGATCCAGCGCCAGGCCCATTTGTCGGAACCCGAGGCGCCGCTTTCCTCCATCAGCAACCCATAGCCGGGGCGTGCCTTTTCCAGTTCCTCGCGCAGCGTCGCTTCGGCGCGCATATCAGCCTGGCTGACGAAATCTCCAGGCCCCTTCACGGAGACCTGGAGGTTCTCGACTTCCATGAAGTCGCGCAGCAGGCGCTTCGCCGCTTTGTTGGCGGCGTTCTGCATCACCGTCATATGCGCGGAAAGGCGTGGCATCATGGCGAAACAATCCTTTGAACAAAAAGCCGGGCGGCGGGTCGCCCCATCCGCCCGGACAAATCCTTCCCAAACCGGGCAATCAGCCTTTAGCGCGTTCCACGTAAGAGCCGTCCTCGGTACGCACCACGATCCGCTCGCCGGCCTCGATGAAAGGCGGCACCAGCGTTTTCACGCCGTTGGAGAGCTTCGCGGGCTTGTAGGAGGACGAGGCCGTCTGCCCCTTTACCACCGGGTCCGCTTCCACAACTTCCAGCGTGGCGTGCGGCGGCAGGGTGATGCCAACCGGATCGCCTTCCACCAGCGCCACGGAAACGGGCATGTTGTCCTGCAGGAAGGGCGCGGAATCGCCCAGAATCGCGGCGGGCACCATGAACTGCTCGAAGGTTTCGGGGTCCATCAGCACCAGATTGTCACCATCGGTGTAGGAGTAGCTGTAATCCCGGTCCTCGGTGGTCAGGCGTTCCACGGTGTCGGCGGTGCGCCAGCGCTCATTGGTCTTGTTGCCGGTCTTCAGGTTACGCATTTCCACCTGGATGAAGGCGCCGCCCTTGCCTGGGGTGATGATCTGCTGCTTCAGCACGGTCCAGCGCGCACCCTCGTGCTCGATGACCTGGCCGGCGCGGATAAGGTTAGCCTGCTGCTTCATATAACTGCCTTGCGGATTGAAAACTGAATGATCGTGAGGCCGGGGCTTACGCCGCCCTGGCGCCAGAGGCAAGGGTTCTGGCGCCTTGCAGGGGTTAAACCGCCTCTCTGGCGGGTAAATGGCGCGTTCATCTTTGCCAGTGCCGATTAAGCGGCTGTTCAGAATGGCGGGGTTAGGCTGGGTACAATCTCAGGTCGTGGATATGCCGCAAAACGGGGCATTTTGTGAGGATTACCCCGATGAATTCCGAGTTCCCGGATGTTGCGCGGCGTATTACAAAAGCCGGTTGCGCGCCGCTTCTGGCCTTGCCGGCAGTGCTTTCATGCAACGCGCCGGCGTTGGCGCAAACGGTGATCGGTACCAGCCAGAACACCGCCTTGTCGCTGGACGGGCTGGCCGGGCCGGTTGAAATCGCCTCCGGCGTCAGCATCACCACCACCGGGGCGGTCGCGGTCAGCGCCAGCCTGCCGGCGCAGCTCGTCAATGCCGGGCAGGTGCAGGATTCGGCGGGCATCGGCATTTCGCTGGGCGGCGGCGGAGCGGTGGCCAATACCGGGCTCATCCATGGCGGCAGCTATGGCGTGCACGCCACCGGGGCCGCCGCCACGGTCACCAATTCAGGGCAGATCGGCGCGGGATATGACGGTATCAGCCTCAACCACGGCGGCACGGTGAGCAATACCGGCTCCATCTTCGGCGCGCATATCGGCGTTTACACCGGCAATGGGCTGGGCGTGGTGCAGAACAGCGGCACCATCTCCGCGCATACGGGTGACGCGGTTTCGCTCTATTCCGGCGGCAGCCTCACCAACACCGCCGGGGGCGAATTGCTGGGCGGGTATTCGGGCGTTTATGCGGGTGGCAACGGCTCGTCCATCACCAATGCCGGACTTATCTCCGGGCCGCTCTTCGGCGCCTACCTTATGGGCGATTCCACCATCACCAATAGCGGCACCATCGCGGGCGGCACGGATGGCGTGATTGATATCGGCCAGGGCGGCACGGTGTTGAATACCGGCGTGATCCATGGCGGCCAAACGGGGGCGCAATTCGCCGCAGGCGCCAGCCTGGATAATGCCGGCACCATCTCCGGCGGGGTGAAGGGCGTGCAGCTTGGGAAAGGCAGCGTGCTCACCAACGAGGAAAGCGGGGTGATCACTGGTCCCACCGGCGTTGTGGCGAACGGTGCCGCCACCATCGACAATGCGGGCACCATCGCCGCCGGGGCGGGCGGCAACGCCATCAGCCTTTACTGGGGCGCCAGCAGCGTGACGTTGGAAACCGGCAGCGTGGTTGAGGGCGCCATTGCCGGCAACGGCACCGCCAGCACGGTGAACCTTGCCGGGCATGGCAGCCTCTCCACCGATATCACCGGCTTGCAGGCGGGGCAGGTGAACATCGCGCCAAATGCCGCTTGGACCGCGAGCGGCAATTGGGCCGCCGGGCAGGTGGTGAATGCCGGCACGCTCACGGCCGGGCTGGTGGGCACGCCGCTCACCATCCAGGGCGATTACACGCAAACCAGCGCCGGCATGTTGAGGGTGGTGGTCACGCCGCAAGGCATGAACCACCTCATTGTCACCGGTACGGCGCATCTGGCGGGCGCGCTGGCCTATGTACTTTCTCCAGGCACCTACCAGCCCGGCAGTTACAGTTTTCTCACGGCGGCGGGGGGCGTGAGCGGAGATTTCTCCTCCGTGCAGATAAGCGACGCGTCCCAGCACAGCCTGTCACCCTCCGGCACGGCGTCGGCAGTCTCCAGCAGCGTGGTGACGCTGACGACGTCACAGGTGATTGTCGGCCCCAGCAGTCAGGCCGCGTTGACGCTGAAGCAGGCGGGGGTGGTGGCGCCCATGGATGGCGCGGTGTTCGCGGATGCAAGCCAGGCTTTGGCGTTGGCTGGTGCGGCCTCGGGTCAGGCGTTGCTGGCGCGGGCGGATGGCCATGCTGACGCGCCCTGCGCTGCCCCGGAACTGGCCGGGCAGCAGGGCGATGCCGCGAATGTGGCGGCGGCGCTGGCCGGCGGGCTGTGCGGCCTGGGCGGCTGGGTGCAGGCCACCGGCAGCGATGTCTCGACAGATGGCGCCTATGATTCGCGCGGTGGCGGATTTCTAGCCGGGTTGGACCGCCCGGTTGGCCGGGGCCGCATTGGTGTCGCCGTGGGGTACGACGCACAGAATTTGAAGGACGAGGCGGGCGGCAAGGCGTTTCTGGGCACCGTGCGGCTGGGCCTCTATGGCGGACTGAGTCTGGGCCGCACCACCTTAAGCGCCGAGG
>JAGWOU010000253.1 GCA_028870815.1 Rhodospirillales bacterium
TTCCTGTTTCTGCCTTGCCTGTTTCTGCTGATCTCCTTGCGCCAGCCGATGCTTTTGCCGCGTTATTTGTTGTGGAGCACCGCGCCATTCGCCATTCTGGTGGGGGTGGGCGCGGCGGTGCTGCTAAAGGACCGGCCGGCACGCGCCGCATGGTTTGCGGTGGCGGGGGCTGCGGCGCTGCTGCTCGTCAACCTGGCGCCGTATTACCATACGGAAACGAAGCCGCGCTGGGACCTGGCGGCGCGGATGCTGGCGGGAGAGGTCAATAAGGGCGATGTCCTTTACTTCTCGGACTCATGGGCGGTGCCCGTCTTGCAGCTCTATATGGCACCCGGCGCGCAGAAACGCGTATTCAAGGATTCCGACGGCAACCTCGCGCATGCGGAACAGGCGATTGCCGAGGGCAAGCGCGTCTGGGTGGTTTATGGCCATGGCGGGCAGAACACCACCACGGCGAAGAAGTTCTTCAGTAAGGTGCATGGGCTGGGCATGCCGAGCCTGGTGCAGGCGGCGGGCTCGCAGATCACCATCGTGCTCTACGATCCCTCGGTGAGTTTCGCGAGCTGTACTGATCTTGGCCTTCAAGACGGCATTTGCAGCTAAACCAGCCGCGTTCCGGCACGGCCGGACATAAAAAAAGCCGCCAGCCGGTATGGCTGACGGCGTTTTTTGGTTTCGGGCTCTCGTCTATTTGTCGACGAACGCCTTCTCGATCACATATTCTCCCGGCTCGGAGTGGTTGCCCTCGTTAAAGCCCCGGGCTTCCAGCATGGTCTGCAAATCCGCCAGCATATGCGGGCTGCCGCAGAGCATCACGAGGTAGTCCTCTTTATTAAGGGCGGGCAGGCCAAGATCCGCTTCCAGCTTGCCCTGCTCAAGCAAGACCGAGATGCGGCCATTATGCTTGAACGGCTCGCGCGTGACCGTGGGATAGTAAAGCAGCTTCTCCTGCGCCAGCTCGGCAAAAATCTCGTCCTGCGCCAGCTCGTTCACGATCTTCTCGCCATAGGCCAGTTCTTCGACGTGGCGGCAGCCATGGACCAGGATGATTTTCTCGTACCGTTCATAAGCGTCGGGGTCTTTGATGATGCTCACGAACGGCGCCAGCCCGGTGCCGGTGGAGAGCAGCAGCAGGTATTTGCCGGGCGATAGATTGTCCTGGATCAGCGTGCCGGTGGGCTTACCGCCAATGATGATCTCATCGCCTGGCTGCAACTTTTGCAGATGCTGCGTGAGTGGGCCGTTGGGCACCTTGATGGAAAAGAATTCCAACTGGTCCTCGTAATTGGCGCTGCACAGCGAATAGGCGCGCAGCAGCGGCCGGCCATTTATTGGCAAGCCGATCATCACGAATTGTCCGTTTATGAAGCGCAGGCCGGGGTTTCGTGTGGTGGTGAAGCTGAACAGCCTGTCAGTCCAGTGCCGGACGGCTTTCACCGTCTCGGTATACATCGTCGCCAAGGTTACATGCTCCGCAAAAAATCAGAGCGTGCTTAAACGCTCCCGTGTAAAATGTTAACCTCTATTTTGGTATTGCAGGGCATCAAAACGCAAAAATCTCCTCTTTTTGGGGCTTGTTGACTTGGCTTGGCGGAAAAGACGCTTTCAGTTAAGGATTTTCCGGGTAAAGCTGGAGAAGACATGTTCCCCATGACGCAGCTGGCGGCTGAAACTGGCCAATCGCATGGCGCCAACCCTGTTTTTGCACCGGAATTCGCGGCGTTGCGCAAGCACCTGCCGGAGGGGCCGCCGTGGCACCCTGTTCTGCTGCGTTACGAGGCCGAGGCTGGCTGGCTCGTGGCGCATGGCGTGGAGCCTGGGCTGGCCCGCGCCGCGGCCGCCCGTGCTGCTGCTATTTTCGGCATGGACGAGGATGGCATGGCTGATGGCCCTGCATCGCCGCCCTGGAGGACGCCGATGGCGGCGGAGATTTCTCCCGGTCCGTTGCGCCTTGCGGCACTGTTCGGGCTGGATGCCGGCGCGGCGGAGCGGCTGCATGAGGTGTGGGGGCTGCTTGGCACCGCGGACGCGCTGATGGAGACAGGCGGCGATATTCGCCTCACCCGCGACCCGAAAACCGCCCTCAACGGCTATGGTTGCAGCCATCGTCCGCGGCCTTGGGCCATCACCTTCGCGTCCTCCACAGCATCCTCATCATCTGCGCGGGGTTATGTCGCGGCCGACAAGGCCCGCCTGGCCGTAACAGCGGCGCTGCTGCGCGGCACGCCCCGCGCCAAGGCGGTGGACGCATGTATAGAAACCGCGCGCCGTGGCATCGCTAAAGGCTTTGGCTTGCGGGCGGGCGAGGAGATCGTGCTCGCGGCTTCAGGCACCGACACGGAATTGCTGGCTTTGGCGCTGACCCACCTGGCGGGGACGGACAACCCCATCCTGAACATCCTCATCGCGCCCGAGGAAACCGGACGCGGCGTGCCGATGGCGGCGCGCGGGCTGCATTTCGCGGTGGACACCGCCCTGGGCCATGATGTGACCTGTGAGGCGCCGATCGAGGGTTTCCGCCGGGACACGACGCTCGCCAATATTCCTTTGCGCGATGCCTCTGGCGTGGTGCGCATGGCGGGGGTGGTCGAGGCGGAGATAGAAGCCGCCTTGGCTGGTGCGCTGGCGGCGGGCAAACGGGTGATCCTGCACGGGCTGGATCTTTCCAAAACCGGATTGCTGGCGCCGTCCCCCATGTTTTTGGCCAAGCTGCGCGCGGTTTACGGCGACGCGTTCGACATTGTGCTGGATGCTTGCCAGGTCCGGCTCTCGGCGGCTTCGGTGCGGGCTTATCTCGATCTTGGCGCCACGGTGCTGGTGACGGGTTCGAAATTCTTCACCGGCCCGCCTTTCGCTGGGGCGGCGCTGCTGCCGGCCTCTGTGGCGGCACGGCTGCAAACGGGGGAGCTACCTGCCGGGCTTGCCGCCTATTTCAACCGGGCGGAGTTTCCGGCGAACGCAGCAGCGGCGCGGAACTTGCCCGAGGGAGGCAATTACGGCCTTGCCTTGCGTTGGCATGCGGCCTTGGCGGAGATGCACGCATTTCTGCGCGTTTCGCCTGCGAGACGGACCAAGATTCTGCGGGGCTTCGCGGTGGCGGTGGAACGCGGCATTTCTGCCACGCCCGGTTTGACGCTGCTGCCCGCGCCGCCGCTCTCGCGCATGCCAAATGAAGAAGACTGGGAGCGCTTGCCCAGCATCTTCACCTTTTCGCTGCGCGCTCCGCACGCATCTGGCCGCTGCCTGACGCCCGCCGAGGCGAGGCAGGTTTATATGTGGCTGAACACCGACTTGTCTCCCTGGGTGCTGGAGCAACCGGAAATCGTTGCGCGTATCTGCCATATTGGCCAACCGGTGCCGCTGGCGCAGCCGGATGGAAGCGGACAGATGGGAGCGCTCCGGGTTTCCGCCGGAGCGCGGTTGATTTCGGGTGAACCTTCGCACCGCGCATTGGGGCCACAGGCGCGGTTGGAACGGGAGTTTACAGATCTAGGCGTGGTTTTCGCCAAGATCGGGCTGATCCTGGCGAATTGGGAGGCGCTTTGCGCGGCTGATCCGAGCCCATGCTACCGCTCGCGCGGGCTGTCATCGTCACCTTAGGATTAGTTGGCGCGGGTTCCGCGCCAGCCTAAACCAGCGCGCTCTAATGGCTAAAGACGTTCCCGGCCTGATTTACGCTGGTAAGGCCAGCGAAGATCAGATGCGTGCCGTCATTGAGGAATACGTTCAGCGATCCGCCGGTGACGGTCTCGTTGGAAATGCTGAGGCCGGCCGCGAGAATCAACTGGCCGGTGAAATTGTTGATCATGTCGGTGCCGCCGCCCCCGGTGATGGAGAACAGATCGTTACCAAGCCCGGCGCCGGTGAGCGTTTCATTTCCCGCGGCGGAGATTAGCGTGTTGGCGCCGCCTGAGCCGCCGATCAGCACGTCGTTAT
>JAGWOU010000254.1 GCA_028870815.1 Rhodospirillales bacterium
GAACAAATGCCGCCTTATATCCTCCGGAATGCCTGGCCCGTTATCCCGCACGGAAACAAAAAGCGGCAGATTGGGGCGTGAGCGCCCGGTGGCGGCCGAAAGCCGCACGCCATGCTGAAAGCCGGTGGTGAGGTGAATTTCACCATCCTGCCTGTCCCCGCCAGAGATTGCCTCCGCGGCGTTCTTCACCAGGTTAAGCAGCACCTGGATGAGCTGGCCGCGGTCTCCCAGCACATGCGGCAAAGAGGGGTCGTAGGTCTCGATAAATTTCACCCGCGCCGCGAAACCCGAGCTTGCCAGCTTGCGCACATGTTCCAGCACGCGGTGGATATTCACTGATTGGCGCTCAAGATTCTTCTCGCCGAAGGTTTCCATGCGCTCCACCATGGCGCGGATGCGGTCCGCCTCGTCGCGGATCAACACCGCGAGTTCCTTGTCCTGCGGGGAGGCGTTGAGTTCCAGAAGCTGCGCCGCGCCGCGAATGCCCGAAAGCGGGTTCTTCACCTCATGCGCCAGAATGGCCGCCATGCCGGTGATGGAGCGCGCGGCGTTGCGGGCGGACATTTGCTGGTCCAGCGCCTTGGCGGCGGATTCGTCCTGGAAGGTGAGCATCACATAGCCCGGATAATCCAGCACTGGCGCGGCCAGCACGCTACAGCCGCGCCTTGCCATGCGCGGGCCTTCCAGAATCAGATCATGCTCCGCGATTGAAACCCCGACATTGCGGGCGCGTTCCATCATCAGAAACACTGGATGATCCACCGGCAGAAATTCGCCGAGATTTGAATGCTGCAGAATGCTCTTGGAGGCGCCGAAAAATTCTTCCGCCGCGTAATTGACCTCCGCGATCATATCCAGCTCGTCCACCACCACGACGGCGATGGGCAGGGTTTCCAGGATACTGACCGGGTCAAGTTTCAGCCGCTTCTCCTGCGGCGCGCGGCGGACAAGCTTGAACGCTTTTTTGAACCCGCTCATTTCACTATGGCTCCGCATTGTAAGACTCTTGTTCCGGCCGCATCATGCCGCCAGCGCCATTTCATCCTGGCGGACGAAACCCTGCGCGATCAGCGGGTCGTAGAATTGATGGATCAGCGCCTCCACCGCCTCGCCCGAATCCAGCCGGTTCACCTGGGCGCGGAACCCGGCGGAGCTGTGCAGCCCCTGGCTGTACCAGGCCACATGCTTGCGCCCCAGCCGTACGCCCGCCTGCTCGCCAAAATGCGCGCGGATGGCCTGGTAATGGCTGAGCAGAATCTCCTTCTGCGCCTCCAGAGACGGAGCAGGGGTAAGCTGCCCGGTGGTGAGATAATCGATGACCTGTTGCAGGAACCAGGGGCGGCCATAGGCGCCGCGCCCGATCATCACGCCATCGGCATGGGAGCGGCGCAGTGCCTCTTCGGCCTTATATTCGCTGGTGATGTCGCCATTCACGATCACCGGCAGGGCGGTTGCGGCCTTCACCTCGGCGATGAAGTCCCAGTTCGCGATGCCCTCATAGAATTGCTGCCGGGTGCGGCCATGGACGGTGAGCATGGTAATGCCCGCCTGTTCCGCGATGCGGGCCAGATTGGGCGCGTTCAGGCTGTTATGGTCCCAGCCCATGCGCATTTTCAGCGTCACCGGCACATCCACCGCTTTCACGGTGGCTTCCAGAATGCGCCCGGCCAACGCCTCGTCGCGCATCAGCGAGGACCCTGCGAGCTGCCCGATCGCCACTTTTTTCACCGGGCAGCCGAAATTGATGTCGATGAGGTCGGCCCCCAGCCCCACCGCGATTTTCGCGGCCTCGGCCATCGCCTCGGGGTCGCAGCCGGCCAATTGCACCGAATTCGGGCCGCCAGCCGAGACCACCTCCGCCATGCGCAGGGTGTTGCGGTTCTCCCGCACCATCGCCCAGGAGGCGATCATTTCCGAAACCACCAGGCCAGCGCCCTGCGCTTTCACCAAGGCGCGGAAGGGCAGGTCCGTGACGCCGGAAAGCGGGGCGAGGATGACCGGATGGTCCAGCCGCACTTGCCGGGCACCCTGGCCGATCGTCACCGGCTTGATCATGGGGAAGGTGTCACTGCTCATCATTTGGGCAAATTAGTTGCCATCGGCGCGCCGCGCAATGAGGGTTATTGACGATAATGCCGCCAGGCGTGCATTCCGGCCCGGCAAATTCAGGAGAATACCAGCATGACCCCGCGCATCGGCACAGGTTTTGACGTTCACGCCATGGCGGAAAACCGCGACATGATTATTTGCGGCTTGAAAATACCGCATGAGAAGGGGCTGGCGGGCCATTCGGATGCCGATGTCGGTATTCATGCGCTGTGCGACGCGATTTACGGCGCGCTGGCGGAAGGCGATATCGGCCGGCACTTCCCGCCCAGCGAGAATGAATGGAAAGACATGGATAGCGCCCGGTTCCTGCGCCACGCGGCGGAACGCATCAAGGCGCGCGGCGGCCGCCTCGCTAACGCGGATGTGACCATTATCTGCGAACGCCCGAAGATCGGCCCGCACGCCCAGGCCATGCGCGAGCGCCTGGCGGCGCTGATGGGGGTTTCCGTCGATCTGGTCTCAGTAAAGGCCACCACCACCGAAAGACTGGGCTTCACCGGGCGGGGCGAAGGCATCGCGGCGCAGGCAGCGGTGATTGTTCTGGTGCCCGAGGATGGGGCAGCCTGAAGCATCTTGCAGTTTAAAGACAGGCCGTATGGCGCCGTTTTTGACAAATGGAACCAAACTTCATTCCGCTAGCTTTTCAGCATTGCTGCACTGCGCAATATCAAGTTTCGCCGGTGGAAATGCTCAGTTATATAATCGATCCATAGGATGAGTTTCCTCTCCTATTTTCTTGGACGTTTCCTCCCTAAACTTGGCGGTGCTACATGCACCGCCTTTTTTTTGCCCGCACATTGAAGGCGGGGTGGCACGCCATATCCCTGGAGTGGGGGGCTTCTGTTGCCCGGTGCCCCCCGAACCGCGCTTATCGCCGCTTATTAGGCAGCGACAGCGAATGCAACGTTGTTATCGTTCGCATTTAAAAATTAGCCCGATAACGGCGGTACAATGCCGAGCAAAAGATGGGTCTTTACCACGCGTGTCGAGCCTATTTCGCCCCCAAAATTTTCTGGGCGGCCCGATTCAGACTGCGCGGCTGTGCCGCTCCGTCATCGGGACGCCTGGAAAAGAATTTGGTGGAGGCGCCGGGTACCGCCCCCGGGTCCACAACGCTTATTCCACGCACCGTTTATCGCCATAGCCGGCAAGCCGGCAGGGTTCATATAGTGCCGACTCGTAGAATGTGGAAGAGAGAAGGCATGAGCCTCTCACCAGAACAGCAAACCGAGATCGAGGCCGCGCGCGCTGCCTCCCACACCACGCGCCGCCCCACCGTGGCGGCCCTTGAGGACCAGCTTTTCACCGCCATGCCGGTGCTGGACCACGGGTTTGTGCGGGTTGTGGATTATATGGGCGACGATTCCGCCGTGGTGCAGGCGGCCCGTGTGTCTTACGGACGGGGCACCCGCCGGGCGCTGGAGGATGAGGGGCTGATCCGTTACCTCATGCGCCATTACCACTCCACGCCGTTTGAAATGTGCGAGATCAAGTTTCACGTGAAGCTGCCGATCTTCGTGGCGCGTCAGTGGATTCGTCACCGCACCGCCAATGTGAACGAATATTCGGCGCGCTATTCCATTCTGGACAAGGATTTTTACCTGCCGGCACCCGAGCAGATGGCCAAGCAATCCAAGGATAACCGCCAGGGCCGCGGCGAAGTGCTGGACGCGGAGACCACTGCCCGCGTGCTGGGCCTGCTGCGTCAGGACGCGGAACAGACCTACGGCCATTACGAGGAAATGCTGGGCGACGATGTGGGGCTTGCGCGGGAATTGGCGCGGATGAACCTCACGCTGAACACCTATACT
>JAGWOU010000255.1 GCA_028870815.1 Rhodospirillales bacterium
ATCTGACCAGCAGAAATAGAGCCCGTAGTCGCACCACTTGCCTTGAGCCTCGGCAGCGAGTTCGGATTCGGAGCGGCGATCGAACATCCATTCGTTCGCTGAGACAACTTGTTCCACAAGGTCAAGCGGATTGGAGCCGGTGGTTACGTCATCTTCGACGTGCGCCAAACTGGGCATGCAAGGGGCCTCCTTGTCATCAAAACCTGGGGTGAGACGATTCTGGCGTCCGCGCAGTGTTTCTCCCCACGAATCGGATTTTATTTGTTTTTGTGCACCGCGTATATCAATATTGCGTGGTTATATTCTGTTTCTATGTGGCCGGCATAACCGACCGCGATAGAGTTTACCGCGGGAATTTTCCGTATGTATAATATGGACGGATAAGGACTCCCCATATGATCAAACTCCCACTTACCGCATTGACCTTAGCTGCCGGCCTTTTGCTGGCACCCGCTTTGCCAGCCCTCGCGCAAGACGCTGGGTCCAGCCCGCGACAGATACAGTCAATGATCGATAATGGCCAAACGAGCCAAGCAATTCAACAGCTTAATGGTGTTTTAGGCCAGCATCCCGATAGCGGCACTGCCTGGTTTTTAATGGCGGAGGCAGAAGATGCGAGTGGCCATGAAAGCACCGCCGCACACGCTCTTGCCAAGGCTAATCAATACGCGCCGGGCTTGCCATTTGCCGACCCTCAGCGTGTCGCCGCATTACAAGCGCATATTAACGGTGAGCTTGCTTCATCATCTGAGGTGCCTCGGCATAGCGGCGGGATTAGCCCAGCATTGCTGGTAATTGGTGGATTAATCTTATTGTTCGTACTGCTTCGTCTGTTCTCTGGCGTTCGCCGGCAGCAAATCTATCGCCCCTACCCTGGCAATCCTAATTCGCCATACGGATACCCACCGAACGGCCCCAACCCATATGGTCCAACCGGCTATGGCGGGATGGGTGGTGGATTTGGCAGTTCAATTATCTCGGGCCTCGCAGCCGGTGCAGGCTTTGCTGCTGGTGAGCGCATAGTGGACGGCATGATGGGGGGGAACGATGCTCAAGCCATGCAGCCACAGCAGGATTTCACCCCAGACCGTGACGACGGCCTCCTTGGCAACCCAGGCTGGGACGACAGCAACAATTTTGACGACGGTCTAAACAACAACAACTGGTAAAGGGGACTGCCTTACGAAAGGCAGCCCCTTAAGGCGGATTAGACCCTGCGCATCATCGGCCCATAATACCGGCCGGTGCCGCCAAGTTCAGCCTCAATTCGGATAAGCTGGTTGTATTTCGCTGTACGGTCAGAGCGAGCGAGCGAGCCGGTTTTGATTTGGCCGCAATTTGTAGCAACCGCGAGGTCGGCAATGGTGGAATCTTCGGTTTCGCCTGAACGATGGGACATCACCGCTGTGTAACCAGCGCGATGAGCGATCTCCACCGCCTCCAGCGTCTCGGTCAATGTTCCGATTTGATTCACCTTTACCAGGATGGAATTGCCCGTACCGGCCTGAATGCCACGGCGCAAGCGATCCGGATTGGTCACAAAAAGATCGTCACCAACCAATTGCAGTTTTGCGCCCAGGCGTTCCGTCAGCAGCTTCCAACCGGCCCAGTCATCTTCCGCGCACCCATCCTCGATTGAAGCAATAGGGTACCGAGAAGCCAAGTCCGCCAGGTAGTCCACCATCTGCCCGGCATCAAACTTCTTACCCTCGCCTTCGAGATCATAAACGCCGTCCTTAAAAAATTCCGTGGAGGCACAATCCAGGGCGAAAGTGATGTCTTCGCCGGGTTTATAACCTGCCTTTTCACAGGCCTTGGCAATGAAACCGAGCGCTGCATCCGCGGATTTCAAATTCGGCGCAAAGCCACCCTCGTCACCGACATTGGTGTTATGCCCGCCTTCCGCCAGAAGCTTCTTCAATGTGTGAAAAACTTCTGCTCCGATACGAACAGCATCCGCAATGGACGCCGCTCCAATCGGTTGAATCATGAACTCCTGGATGTCGATCGGGTTATCGGCGTGCTTTCCGCCATTGACGATATTCATCATAGGCACTGGCAACGTGCGCGCGGATACACCGCCAATGTAGCGATAAAGCGGTAGGCCATTATCCATTGCCGCCGCTTTAACAAGCGCAAGGGAAACGCCTAGAATCGCATTCGCACCGAGACGGGATTTATTGGGGGTACCATCCAGGTCCACCAATATATTGTCGATGCCGATTTGATCCTCTGCGTCCAACCCGCCAATCGCGTCTAAAATCTCACCTTCAACGGCTTGTACTGCTTTAAGTACCCCTTTTCCGCCATACCGAGACTTGTCCCCGTCCCGCAACTCCACAGCCTCATGAGCACCAGTGGAAGCGCCGGAAGGTACAGCCGCCCGACCGAAAGCGCCCGACTCCAGAAGCACATCGACTTCAATGGTCGGATTCCCGCGGCTATCGAGAATTTCACGCGCGACAATATCGGTAATAGCGGTCATGGACAGCTCCTTAAGTTGCTGTCGCGAGGTAAACCAGCCAAAGCCCAGGCGCAAGACGCCAAGGCTATACGGCGGCTAGCTGCAAAGGCGCTTCCAGCGCCCCGTTAGTCAAACGATAATTGTCTGAGTTGTTAAACAACGCCCGTAGAAGCCGATTATTGAGGCCATGACCCGTGCGACTACCGATAAACCTGCCTGAAATGGGCGCTCCCGCAAGGTAAAGGTCACCAATAACGTCTAAAAGCTTATGGCGCACAAACTCATCGTCGTACCTTAAGCCCTCGGGATTCATAACTTTTTCATCATCCACGACCACGGCGTTGGCAAGCGATCCGCCACGGGCAAGCCCCGCGTCTCGCAGCGTCTCAATCTCACTACGCAATGTAAAAGTCCGGGCTTTTGCAATCTCAGAGGCAAATGTGCCGCCGGAAAGATTAAAATGATAGGCCTGCGCCCCAATCGCACGAGCTTGGAATTGTATGGAAAGAGATAGCTCGAAGCCCGTGGACTCTCCTTGGTGAGGACGCAGTTCGGCAAAAGCGTCACCTTGTTCTACCCGCACTGGCCGCAAAATCTCCAGCGTAGGCCGGGGAGTGACGGTCTCAATAATTCCGGCGCTTTCGACTAAAAACAAAAATGGTGCTGCTGAACCGTCAAAAATCGGCAACTCAGGGGCATCCACCTCAATAATCAGATCATCCACACGTGCCGCCGCTAGAGCGGCCATCAAATGTTCGATGGTGCCAATCTTAGCGGCTCCCAAAGACACAAGGGTGCAAAGCCTAGTATCGGTCACACAATCGTACCGCGCTGGAATCTCTACCCCTAAGTCCATCCTCCGAAATAAGATTCCAGTATTCGCTTCAGCCGGCCGCAACGTGATTCGTACATCCACTCCACTATGCAGCCCCCTCCCCACTGCCGAAATTGGGGTTTTCAATGTCCGGCGGGACAAGGCATTGAGATGAACCATGCTGCTTCGGTCACGCAACGACGACATATAAGCCTATCCTGAATACAACAGATTAAATTTAAACACTGCGCCGCAACATAGCCAATAAATCATTATTTCTGATTATTTCCTTTTAGGAAGTTGATTTTAAAAAAGAATATAATGTCATTTAGTTAATATTTCAGAAGCAATACGCTTGCCGCATTCCACTGGATATGGTCTGCTTTTGTTATAACAAGGAGTACGAACCTTGATCGTCACAACAACGGATAGCGTTGCAGGATATAAAATCCGTCAAACGCTCGGACAGTGCTTCGGTTTGGTGGTGCGCAGCCGCGGTATAGGCGGCAATATGATGGCGGGATTGCGCTCAATCGTCGGCGGCGAAATCAAAGAATATACATCCATGCTAGAAGATGCGCGACGACATGCCGTGGATCGGATGGTTAACAACGCCG
>JAGWOU010000256.1 GCA_028870815.1 Rhodospirillales bacterium
CTGAGCGCCAGGGCCGGGTGATCGACAAGGATGCAGGCGGCGCCAGCATGGAAAAGAAGAAGCAGGAGGGGTATTTCTGATGAGCGAGATCCAGGAAAGCTCCTACAGGGTCGATTCGCTGATCACCCAGGACATCGACGCCTATCTGTTGAAGCACCAGCATAAATCGCTGCTGCGCTTCATCACCTGCGGCTCGGTGGATGACGGTAAATCCACCCTCATCGGCCGGCTGCTTTACGATTCAAAGATGATCTTCGAGGATCAGCTTGCCGCTTTGGAAGCCGATTCCAAGAAGGTTGGCACGCAGGGGCAGAATATCGATTTCGCGCTGCTGGTGGACGGGCTTGCCGCCGAGCGCGAGCAGGGCATCACCATCGACGTGGCGTATCGTTTCTTCGCCACAGAGACGCGTAAATTCATCGTCGCCGACACGCCCGGCCATGAGCAATACACCCGCAACATGGTCACCGGCGCCTCCACGGCGGATCTCGCGGTGATTCTTGTCGATGCGCGCAAGGGCGTGCTGACGCAAACGCGCCGTCATTCCTACCTCGCCCATCTCATCGGCATCCGCCACATCGTGCTGGCGGTGAACAAGATGGACCTGATCGGCTACGACCAGGACAAGTACGACGTCATCGTGGCCGAGTACCGGCAGTTCGCGGAAAGCATCGGCATCAAGCACTTCACCCCTATGCCGATCTCTGGCTATGCGGGAGACAATATCACCACCCGGTCCGAGAACACGCCATGGTACACCGGCGTGCCTTTGGTGGAATTCCTGGAAACGGTGGAGCTGGACGTGACCGCCGACCAGGCCAAACCCTTCCGCCTGCCGGTGCAATGGGTGAACCGTCCGAACCTGGATTTCCGTGGGTTTGCCGGGCAACTATCCAGCGGCGTGGTGAAGCCTGGCGATGAAATTCGGGTTCTGCCCTCCGGCAAAACCTCGACCGTTTCGCGCATTGTCACCATGGACGGCGATTTGCAGCAGGCGGTGGCCGGGCAGTCCGTCACGCTCTGCTTCGCGGACGAGATCGACTGCTCGCGCGGCGATGTCATTACCCCGGCGGATGCGCCGGTGCAGGTGGCGGATCAGTTCGAGGCCACGATCGTCTGGATGTCCGATGAGGCGATGACGCCAGGCCGCGCCTATTGGATCAAGCTCGGCACGCAAACCGTGTCCGCCTCCGTCCAGGCGCCGAAATATCAGATCAACGTCAACACGCTGGAACATGCTGCGGCGAAGACGCTGGAGCTGAATGCCATCGGCGTTGCGAACATCACTACGGACCGGCCGATTCCCTTCGAGCCATACGAGAAGAACCACGCGCTGGGCGGCTTTATCGTCATCGACAAGATGACGAACGCCACGGTGGCGGCGGGCATGCTCAGCTTCTCGCTGCGCCGCTCGCAGAATGTGCACTGGCAGGCGCTGGATGTTTCGCGTGAGGTTCATGCGGGCTTGAAGAACCAGAAGCCCGCTGTGCTTTGGTTCACGGGCTTGTCCGGCGCCGGCAAATCCACCATCGCCAATCTGGTGGAAAAGCGCCTCCTCGCCGAAGGCAGGCACACTTATCTGCTCGACGGCGACAATGTGCGCCACGGCCTCAACCGCGATCTCGGCTTCACCGAGGCCGATCGCGTCGAGAACATCCGCCGCGTCGCCGAAGTGGCCAAGCTGATGGCCGATGCCGGGCTGATCGTGCTGACCAGCTTCATCTCGCCCTTCCGTGCCGAGCGCGACATGGCGCGCAGCCTGTTCGACACGGGCGAGTTCTACGAGATCTTCGTCGACACGCCGCTTGCCGTAGCGGAAGACCGCGACGTCAAGGGCCTCTACAAGAAGGCGCGCGCCGGCCAGCTCAAGAACTTCACCGGCATCGACAGCCCCTACGAGCCGCCCGAAAAGCCGGAGATGGCCATCGACACCACGGCCCTCTCCCCCGAACAGGCCGCCGACGCCATCATCCAGAGGCTGAAAGAGACCGCCCGCTTTACCGTCTGAGCGATCGTGTATGATGGATTCCGTGCGATGCTTCGGCCGCGGACGGTCGCGGCCCGGTGAAGCAGGAATCCCAAGCGGAAATCATGGCAGCGCCTTCGAATCCCCGAGCCCTGCGCGAATCCACGCGCGACACGCCGCTGGCCCTGCGCATCGCGATGATCTGCGCCATGCTGGGCACTTTCATGCAGGTGTTGGATTCGACCATCGCCAACGTCGCGCTGCCCTATATGCAGGGCGGGCTGCAGGCTTCGCGCGACCAAGTCACCTGGGTGCTCACCTCCTACATCGTGGCCGCGGCGATCATGACCGCGCCGGTGGGCTGGATCGCCTCGCGCTTCGGGCGCAAGAACTTCTTCGTCCTGTGCATGATCGGCTTCACCGTCACCTCGATGATGTGCGGCGCGGCCCAGACGCTGGACCAGATGATCCTGTTCCGCGTGATGCAGGGCATGTTCGGCGCGGCGCTTTCGCCGCTGTCGCAGGCCATCATCCTGGACCGCTATCCGCCGGAGAAGCGCGGCAGCATCATGGCGATCTGGGGCATGGTGGTGATGGTGGGGCCGATCATCGGTCCGACGCTGGGCGGTTATCTCACCGACAATTTTTCCTGGCGCTGGGTGTTCTATGTCAACGCGCCGGTGGGCATTCTCGCCATCGCGGGACTTGTGATCTTCCTGGCGCCCGATAAACCCGACGAGGCCCAGCCTTTCGACTGGACCGGCTTCGGCTTCTTCGCCGTGGCCATCGGCGCACTACAATTCATGCTCGACCGCGGCACCACCAAGGACTGGTTCTCCTCCGGCGAGATCGTGACCGAAGCGGCGCTGGCCGGAACCGGGACATACCTGTTCGTGGTGCACTTTCTCACCGCCAAGCGCACCTTCGTTCCCCACGGCCTGCTGAACGACCGCAATTACGTTTCGGCATTGGGGCTGACGTTCTTCATCAGTCTCCTGATGCTGGCGACGACGGCGCTGCTGCCGCCCTTCCTGCAGGACCTCGGCGGCTATTCGGTGCTCGATACCGGGCTGATGCTGGCGCCGCGCGGGGTCGGCACCATGGTCACCATGTTCGTGATCGGACGGATCATCATGCGCGTCGATGCGCGCCTGCCGATGGCGATCGGTTCGGGCCTGCTGACCTGGTCGATGTGGGAGATGTCGCGCTGGACGCCCAGCGTCACGCCCTGGTCGCTGACGGTGACGACCTTCGTGCAAGGCGTTGGCATGGGGCTGGTTTTCATTCCCAGCAACCTCATGGCCTTCGCCACGCTGCCGGGCAGCTTCCGGACCGACGGCGCCGCGATGATCAACCTGGTGCGCAATGTCGGCTCGGCGATCGGGGTTTCGGTCACCACCACGGCGCTGGCCAATAGCGTGCAGACCGCGCACGCCAGCCTGGCCGCGCATGTTTCGCCGTTCAACCGTGCGCTCGGCGTCAATGCGCCGGGCGTGATCTGGAACCCCCATTTGCCCTTCGGGGTCGCCATGATCAACGGCGTGATCGAGCGCAACGCACTGACCATCGCCTATTCCGACGTCTTCTATTTCATGCTGTTCCTCAGCCTGCCGGCCTTCATCCTGCTGGCGCTGATCCCCAAGCCGGACGACACCCTGCCCGCGCCGAAGCCCGAGATGGAATATATCGAATAGCGGCGGCCCGCGCCGGTTTCCCCGGCCCGCATCCCGGAATGGTGCAAAAACCGGCCGCGGCGGGGCGCGAAAAGTGGCGGCCCGGCCCCTGCCACCTGTTGCAGTAGGGGCAATGTTCTAGGCATGATGCACATTGTCGCGCCCGGCCCGCCGCCGGACGGGCGGGCGCGGTCATGGAGAGGCGCCCGGCGGAGTCATCGGCAGCATCATGGCTAATTTCGAGCACA
>JAGWOU010000257.1 GCA_028870815.1 Rhodospirillales bacterium
GCTTGTGGCGTTGGTCTTGTCGCGGCGCTCGACGGCAAACCACGCCGTGACATCGTGCAGGCGGGCATCGATGCGCTGAAGGCCGTCTGGCACCGCGGCGCCGTGGACGCCGACGGCAAGACAGGCGACGGCGCCGGCATCCATATCGAAATTCCACAGGATTTCTTCGCGGCCGAGATCAAGCGTGGCGGTGACCATGTGCGTGAAGGTGCCATCGCGGTGGGCATGGTGTTCCTGCCCAAGACAGACCTTGGCGCGCAGGAGCGTTGCCGCCAGATCGTGGAAACCGAAATCCTGAATTTCGGCTACCGCATCTATGGCTGGCGCCAAGTGCCGATCAATGTCGATTGCATCGGTGAAAAAGCCAACGCCACACGGCCCGAGATCGAGCAGATCATGCTCTGGAACGCGCGCGGCATTTCCGAGGATGAGTTCGAGCGCGAACTCTACATCATTCGCCGCAAGATCGAGAAAGCGGCCATCGAGGCCCAGGTGGGCGAGCTGTATCTGTGCTCGCTCTCCTGCCGTTCGATTGTTTACAAGGGCATGTTCCTGGCGGAAAGTCTGACCGAGTTCTACCCGGACCTGCTGGATGCGCGTTTCGTCTCGCGCTTTGCCATTTATCACCAGCGTTATTCCACCAACACCTTCCCCACCTGGAAGTTGGCGCAGCCTTTCCGCATGCTGGCCCATAACGGTGAGATCAACACCGTTGCCGGCAACATCAACTGGATGCAGAGCCACGAAACTCGGTTGGGCGCCGAGGGGTTGGACGATTTCCTGGATTATGTGAAGCCGGTGGTGCAAGCCTCCGGGTCCGACACGGCGGCGTTGGACAATGTGTTCGAGCTGCTTGTGCGCGCCGGGCGCGACGCGCCGATGGCTAAGGCGCTGATGATCCCGCCCTCCATCGCCAACGACGCGACAATGCCGCAGGCTCATAAGGATTTGTTCCTGTACTGCAACGCCGTGATGGAACCCTGGGACGGCCCGGCCGCCGTGGCCGCCAGCGATGGCCGTTTCGTAATCGCCGGACTGGACCGTAACGGCTTACGTCCGCTGCGCTACTCCATCACCAGGAACAATATGCTCATCGTTGGCTCGGAAACCGGCATGGTGAAGCTGGATGACGAGGACATCGTCGAGCGGGGGGCTGTAGGCCCGGGTCAGACCATCGCCGTCGATCTCGACGAGGCGAAATTCTACCATGATGGCGACTTGAAAGACATGCTGGCCGCGCGCCAGGATTTCGCCGCCTGGACGAAGCGTATCACCGTCATCGACCATATCGTGAAGACCGACGCGCCGGAGCCTGTGCGTCTGGATGCCGAGGCGCTGCGCCGCCGCCAGCTCGCGGTCGGGTTCTCACTTGAGGATATGGAGCTGATCCTGCACCCGATGGTGGAAACCGCGCAGGAAGCCACGGGCTCGATGGGCGACGACACGCCGGTTGCCGTGCTGTCGGACCGTTACCGCGGCCTGCACCATTATTTCCGCCAGAGCTTCAGCCAAGTCACCAACCCGGCCATCGACAGCTTGCGTGAAACCCGGGTGATGACGCTGAAAACCCGCCTTGGCAATCTGGGCAATGTGCTGGACGAGAGCGAGGAGCAGTGCGACCTGCTGCAACTCGAATCGCCTGTGCTTTCCAGCGCTGAGTTCGAGGCCATGCGCCGTACCATGGGCGCTTCCGCCTGTGTGGTGGACGCCACCTTCAAGATCGCGAATGGCGAGGGCGGCCTGCGCCGCGCCATCGAGCGCATCCGCCGCGAGGCCGAGGAAGGTGTGCGCGCCGGCTGCACGCATGTCATTCTCACCGATGAGGCGATGAGCCCCGAGCGCGCGCCGATCCCGATGATTCTCGCCACGGGTGCCGTGCACACGCATCTGGTGCGGCAGTCTTTGCGCACCTTCACCTCGCTGAACGTCCGCTCCTCCGAGTGTCTGGACGTGCATTATTTCGCGGTGCTGGTCGGCGTTGGCGCCACCACGGTGAACGCCTATCTGGCGCAGGAATGCATCGCGGACCGGCATGCTCGCGGGCTGTTCGGCAATGTCTCGCTGAAGGAATGCGTCGCCCGTTACAAGAAGGCGGTGGATAAGGGGCTGTTGAAGGTGATGTCCAAGCTCGGCATCTCCGTCATCTCCTCTTATCGCGGTGGCTATAATTTCGAGGCCATCGGGCTTTCCCGCGCGCTGGTGGGCGAGTTCTTCCCCGGCATGGCCTCACGCATTTCCGGCATTGGCTTGCCTGGTATCGCGCATAAAGTGCTGGAGCTGCACCAGAAGGCGTGGAGCGGTGCGGCCATGCCGCTGGATGCCGGCGGCTTGTACCGCCTGCGCCGGACCGGCGAGGCGCATGCTTTCGACAATAACGCCATCCATCTGCTGCAAACCGCGGTCGGTTCCGGCTCCTACCGGATGTTCAAGAAATATTCGGAGATGGTGCGCAAGCAAAAGCCGGTGGCGCTGCGCGACCTGCTGGATTTCCGCACGGACGGTCTGAGCCCGATCTCGCCGGACGAGGTGGAGAGCATCACCTCCATCCGCAAGCGGCTGCTTGCCCCGGGCATCTCGCTGGGCGCGCTTTCGCCGGAAGCGCATGAGACGCTTTCCATCGCCATGAACCGTATCGGGGCGCGCTCCGATTCCGGTGAGGGCGGCGAGGATCCGTCCCGCGCCGAACCGCGCCCGAATGGCGACAACGCCTCCTCCGCGATCAAGCAGATTGCCTCCGGCCGCTTTGGCGTCACGGCGGAATATTTGAACGATTGCAAGGAAATCGAGATCAAGGTCGCGCAGGGCGCCAAACCGGGTGAGGGCGGGCAGCTTCCCGGCTTCAAGGTCACGGAGCTGATCGCCAAGCTGCGTCACTCCACGCCGGGCGTCACGCTGATCTCTCCGCCGCCACATCACGACATCTATTCCATCGAGGATCTGGCACAGCTCATCTATGACCTGAAGCAGATCAACCCGCGCGCCACGGTGTGCGTGAAGCTGGTGGCGCGGTCGGGCATCGGCACCATCGCGGCCGGTGTGGCCAAGGCGAAGGCCGATGCGATCCTGATCTCCGGCCATGTCGGCGGCACCGGCGCCAGCCCGCAAAGCTCGGTGAAATATGCCGGCATGCCGTGGGAAATGGGGCTTTCCGAGGCGCATCAGGTGCTCATGCTCAACCGTCTGCGGCATAATGTTGTGCTGCGCACCGATGGCGGGCTGAAAACCGGGCGCGATGTCGTCATCGCCGCCATGCTCGGCGCCGAGGAATTCGGCATCGGCACGGCCTCGCTCGTCGCCATGGGCTGCATCATGGTCCGCCAGTGCCATTCCAACACCTGCCCGGTGGGCGTGTGCACGCAGGACGAGGCGCTGCGCCAGAAATTCGATGGCACACCGGAGAAGGTCATCAACCTGTTCTCCTTCGTGGCGGAGGAAGTGCGCGAAATTCTGGCCTCTCTGGGCTTCCGCGCGCTGCATGAGGTGATCGGCCGCACGGACCTGCTGCAACAGGTTTCGCGTGGGGCCGAGTATCTGGACGATCTCGATCTCAACCCGATTCTCGCCCAGGCCGATCCCGGCCCTTATGCGCGCTACTGCACCCGCGAGGGCCGCAACGAGGTGCCGGAGACGCTGGATGCCCAGATGATTGAAGATGCCGAGGCTTTCTTCAAGAACGGCGAGAAGATGCAGTTGCAATACAATATCCGCAACACGCATCGCGCCATCGGCACCAAGTTCAGCTCGCAGATCGTGGCGAAATACCGCAAGGTGAAGCTGCAACCGGACCATGTTACCGTGCGCTTGCGCGGTTCCGCCGGGCAGTCGCTCGGCGCCTTCGCGGTGAACGGGCTGAAGCTGGAAGTGTTTGGCGACGCCAATGACTATG
>JAGWOU010000258.1 GCA_028870815.1 Rhodospirillales bacterium
GGCGATGGCGGCGGCGGCGGATTTCCGCGCCGCGCAGCTTGAGAATGCCGAACAGGAAAGGCTGCACAGGGCGCGCCGGATCATAGAGGTGGCGGCTCTGGTGCAGCGCCAGCAGCGTTTCTTGCACCATATCCTCGATATCGGCGGCGCTGGAACCTGGCCAGCGTGTCCGCGCCCTGCGGCGCAGCCAGGGTAATGCTTCAGTCAGCAGGGCGGCATAGGCGCGCTGATCCCCAGCCTGCGCCGCCGCCATCCATATCCGCCAATTGGAATCCTCCTCAGCCATCCGCCCTCTCGCTGCGGGCGATTCTACCGGCTGCCCCGTTATCTGCCAATTGGCGAGGGTGCTCCTCATCGGTCCGCGCCAGTCTGGCACGCAGCCGCGCCAGCGTGGCCGGCAGGTTGATCCGCGCCGTGCTCAGAACTTCAAGCCTTTCGTCCTCGAGCGGATCGGCCGGCGCAATGGCGGCGGCATGACGCGCCAGCCGCGCATCACGGCGGCGCAAAAGCCCCGCGATCTCGCGGCGGTAGAGTACGAACAGGGCGCCAAGCGCCCGGTTAACCGGTTTGGGACCAGGGGCTGCGGACCAGTTCATGTGTGGCAATTGTTCGATCAAGACTTCAGCCGGCGTGAAAACATCCGCCGTGACCCATAGATTGGTGGTGAACATGCGAGCCGGGCGGCCGGTTTGGTCCAGCCCGATGGCGGCGACATGAGTCAGCCTGTTCTCAGCATCGCGCAAAAAGCAATGAATATGCCCACTCTCCACCGTCCCGCGATGGGCGTGGAAATAATATTGCGCATTCGTTTCTGGGTCGCGCACATCGTCGGGCGGGTAATGCTCGAGTGCGAGGAAGTCCGCGCCGCCCAGCAGGGTAGTGACGATGTTGCGCCCCGCATTTTCCATCTCAGCCAGAGCTGAGACCAGTTCGACAGCGGCTTGGGCTTGTTCCTCAAAGCTTTCCATCAGAACCTCGCCGTGACAGTGGTGAGCCAGACGGGGGAGGCGTTGGTGAGCAGCGTCTCGAGCGGATGATCAAGCCCCGTGAGCATCAGCAATGACACCGCCACCAGCCCGCCACCCAGCAGGGCTTTTCCGGTTCTGCCAGCCCCCATCATGCCGCCCCGCAGGCGCTGCAGCGTGGCGCGGGAGAGGATGCCCAGCCCCAGCAGCGGCAGGGCCGTGCCAATGCCAAAGGCCAGCATCACTGCCAGCACCTGCGCTAAATCCTTCCCCTGAGCGGCGAGCAGGGTCGCGGCGCCAAGGGTTGGCCCGGCACAGGGCGTCCAGATGCTGCCGAGCAACAGCCCGATGCCGAATTGCCCGCGCCAGCCTGTGCCCGTCCGGCCGCCAAACCGGCTATTCATCCAATTGCCGAACGGTCCGGCCGCCGTTGCGAGCCATGTTTGCGCGCGGGGAATGAGCAGCAACAGGCCGAGCGCCAGAAGCAGCACCGCCGCCAGAAGCCGGAAGGTGCTGAGATCCAGCCCCAGCGAGAAGCCCAGTGTCGCGGCAAACAGCCCTAATGCGGTAAAAGCCAGAGCTACGCCGCCCGCCAATGCCAAGGGGCCAGCTTTGTGCGCCGAAGCTGCCGCGCCCAACACCAACGGCAGTACGGGGACAACGCAAGGCGAGAGCGTGGACAGCAACCCTGCCAGCAATGCGAAACTTGCGGCGGCGAACATGGCTCAGCCCTTCACAGCATAATTCAGCAGCCTCTCGATATCCGCCTTGGAGGTGATACCGGTCACGCGCGCGGCTTCCGTGCCGTCGTGGTAGGCAATCAGCGTGCTCTGCATCTGCACATGGAGTTGCTGAACCACGGGCTTCTGTGCGTCAAAATCCACATCCAGGATTTCCACCTTCGCATAGCGCGGGTCGGTTTCCAGGCTCTTCAAAACCTCCTGCTGCGCCTTGCATGTTGGGCACCAGCTCGCCTCAACATGTACCACCAACGGCGTGCCGTTCTGCAGCGCCGCGTTGTAAGCAGCCTGGGTATAGGGCTTGATGGTGGCGGCGCGGGCGGCCGGCGCTACGAGTAGGGCAATGCCACATAAGGCGCTAAGCAAAGCCTGGCGGGTCATGGTTTTTCTCCGGGTAAAAGATAAGGACGCGGGATGTCGCCCCGCGTCCGGGAGGTATTAATTGGCTTTGCACTTACCCGCGCAGGCGCCGGTCTTGCCCGCGCAAGCGCCCGTTTTACCCGCACACGCGCCGGTTTTGCCCGCACAGCTGGATGTGCTTTGTCCAGCGCAAGCAGCGCGGGCGAGCATCGGTGTGGTGGCGGCGACAAGCCCGCCGAGCGAAACAGCGGCACCCAGAGTGAGCATGGAGGCTTTGAACTTCATTGCGGATATCCTTTTTCAGTGGGGCGGCGCCGGACCATCCGAATGCCGCTATGAAGCTGTTCGTGTTCAGGCGCGGCAAGGTTACAGGGGGCTTGAATATTTTTTCATCGCCCCCGAATTTGCCGTCATGAAAGCGTGCGATGTCTTCGGTTCTTGCTGAGGCAGCCCATCTGCGGATTGGGCTTTCACTGGGTCTGCTGGCCGTGCTGGCGGGGGCCGAGGCAGCTTGGCCGCGCCGGGTGCGGACGCAGCCACGGTTGCGCCGCTGGCCCGGCAATCTCGGCATCGCGCTGGTGGATGCGCTGGCGGTGCGGCTGGCCTTCCCCGTGGTGGCGCTGGGTGTGGCACTGTTCGCGGCGCAACGTGGCTGGGGGGTGTTGAATCTGGTGGCGTTGCCAGGCTGGATGAACATCATCCTGTCGTTACTGGCGCTGGATCTGGCGATTTATGCGCAGCACGTGGTGTTCCACAAAATACCGCTCCTTTGGCGGCTGCACCGTATGCATCATACCGATCTCGATCTGGACGTGACCTCCGGGGCGCGGTTTCATCCCTTTGAAATCATGCTTTCGATGCTGATAAAAATGGCTGTGGTACTGGCCTTGGGGGTGCCGCCCCTGGCTGTGCTGCTGTTTGAGATCATTCTCAACGCCACGGCTCTATTTAACCATAGCAACCTGGGTTTGCCGGCAGGGCTGGACCGGCTGCTGCGTCTGTTGGTGGTAACGCCGGACATGCACCGCGTGCATCATTCCGTGCTGCGCGCTGAAACGGACAGTAATTACGGCTTCAACCTGCCCTGGTGGGACCGCCTATTTGGCACTTACCGTGCCCAACCCAAGCGGGGGCATATGGCCATGGATATAGGATTAGAGCTGTTCCGCGCACCGAGCGATTCCCGGCTGAGGGCACTGTTGATGCAGCCATTCCGTAGCCCCGCCGCACCGCCGGCTGACACGGAATAATATTTTTGCGTAGCCTGTAACCTTTGTTTCCTTGCCGGCGAACAATGAGATGCAGCTTGTTTGCGGCTGCGCTTCAGCAAGGAGTTAATTCATGGATCGCCGGAACCTGACCGCCAAAATTCTCACCGCCGCTATCGGGCTGGCCGCCGCCGCGCCGGTTGTCGCCTCCGCCCAGACCATGTCCCCCCAGCAGCAGGCCAACAAGGCGAAGATGGCCGCCGAGCATTTGCAGAAATGCTATGGCGTAAACGCTATCGGCCGGAATGACTGTGCCGCCGGCACCCATTCCTGCGCCGGGCAGGCGACGATGGCGCGCGACCCCGCCTCCTTCGTGCTGCTGCCGCAGGGCGATTGCGAGAAGATCGCCGGCGGTTCCCTGACACCGGGCAAAGCCTAGTAACCTAGGCACGGCGCTTGCCCCAAAGGCGGCGCCATTGCCTCCAATACCCGGACACAGGAGTTTATCATGAACAAAGTATCGAGCGGCTTGATCGCCGGCTTTGCCGCCACCATCACGCTTTCCGTGCTGATGCTCATGAAGCAGATGATGGGCGTGATGCCGCA
>JAGWOU010000259.1 GCA_028870815.1 Rhodospirillales bacterium
GGAAGCCGCGCGCCAGACAGGGGCACCGGCAAAAATCCATAATTGCCGCATCGAATCCGCCCCGGTGAAACCCGCCCCGCTCATCACCGCCCGCGCCTTGGCGCCTTTGGAAAAATTGCTGGGCCTGGCTGCACCTTTGCTCACACCCAACGGATTTTGCCTGTTCCCGAAGGGTAAAACCGCCGCGGCTGAATTGACGCTCGCCGCCACCCTCTGGCACATGAACACCGAGCATCTTTCAGCACCCGAATGGGGCGAGGGCTGCATCCTGAAAGTGAGCCAGATCCGCCATGCCGGAGCCGCATAACAAGCCGCGAATCATCGCCATCGCCAACCAGAAAGGCGGGGTCGGCAAAACCACCACCGCCATCAACCTGGCCGCCGCCCTGGCCGTGGGCGGCATGAAGGTGCTGCTTATCGACATCGACCCCCAAGGCAACGCCTCCACCGGGCTTGGCATCGAGCATGAGGCCCGCAATGGCGGCAGCTACGCCCTGCTGGCGGGCGACGTTACGCTGGCCGACGCCATTATCCCGGCCAATGTCGAAAACCTGTCCGTTGTTCCCGCCGTGGCGGACCTCATGGGCGCGGACATGGAATTCGCCACGCTGGAGCGCCGGAATTTTCTGCTCCGCGACGCGCTGGCGCAAGGCTGCGACGCGGATATCATTTTCATAGACTGCCCGCCTGGCCTCGCTTTGCTCACCCTCAACGCGCTGGTGGCGGCGGATGCCGTGCTGGTGCCGCTGCAAGCCGAATTTTTTGCGCTGGAGGGCATTTCCCAGCTCATGCGTTCGGTGGAAATGGTCAAACGCAGCCTGAACCCGAAGCTGGAGATCGAGGGCATCGTGCTGACCATGACGGACAAGCGCAATAACCTCTCGGAACAGGTGAGCACCGATGTCCGCGCCTATTTCCGCGAAAAAGTGTTCGAAACAGCCATTCCCCGCAACATTCGCATCACCGAAGCCCCTAGCCACGGCATCCCAGTCCTGCTTTATGATTTCCGCTCCGCCGGAGCGCAGGCTTACCTTGCCCTGGCGGCGGAATTTTTGCGCCGGGCACGCGGCAGGAAGGAACTGGCATGAGCGTAAAGGGTCCGCATAAACCTTTGGCGCGCGGTCTTGCCGCCTTGATGGGCGAGGCCGCCGTGCCCACCAGCACCAACGCGCCGGGCGTGCAGCTTCTGGCGGTCGATCTGCTGGAGCCCAGCCCCTACCAGCCCCGCCAGAGCATGGATGAGGAGGCGCTGAAGGAACTCGCGGATTCCATCGCCCAGCGCGGCATTTTGCAGCCCTTGCTGGTCCGCCCCAAACCCGGCGCGCCGGGCCATTACCAGATCATCGCCGGGGAACGCCGCTGGCGCGCCTCGCAACGGGCCAGACTGCACGAAATCCCCGTGCTGGTACGCGAATTATCGGATGCCGATGCCATGGCCGCCGGGCTGGTCGAGAACCTCCAGCGCGAAAACCTGAACGCGGTGGAAGAGGCCGAGGGCTATAAACGCCTGACCGAGGAGTTTAATCTCAGCCACGACAAGCTGGGCGAAGCCGTCGGCAAATCCCGCAGCCATATCACCAATGTCATGCGCCTGTTGCAGCTTCCGCCGCTGGTGCAGGATCTGCTGCGCAATGGGCAGCTCACAACCGGCCACGCCAAGGCGCTGCTCGGCCACCCAAATCCGGCTGCCGCCGCGCAGGAGGTCGTCAAACGCGGCCTTTCCGTGCGGCAAACCGAGGCGCTGGCGAAAAATCTTGGCCGTTCCATCACACCCCAAACCGCCACTCATCCGCCACGGGAGCACCAAGCGGAGCACAGCGAAATCGCCGCTCTGGCTGACAGCCTCTCCGAACGGCTGGGGCTGCGCGTGGACATCAAATTTAACGGCAAGAGCGGCACGCTTACCCTCAATTACGCCGATCTAGACCAGCTGGACTCGCTTCTGGCGCTGCTGGGCAGGTAGCCCCTGACAGGAATGTTCCACGTGGAACATTCCATTCACCCGCGCACAATGTTCCACGTGGAACATTTTCTTCCCCGCCACTCATATGTTCCACGTGGAACATATGCCGGCAGATTCACCATTAACGCGGCATTATAGAGTTTCCGCCATCCTTTTGCTTGATCTCGCCTCCCGCATTGTTGCGCGGCGTCTTGCGAAAAGGAACCGTCTATGAATGCCCTGCGCCGGCTGTCCATCACCTGGCAGTTGACCCTTTTATTCTTACTCGCCCTGGGGCTTATCGCCTCCTGCGCCATCGCCTCCGTCATGCAATCCTTCCGGTTGGAAATGGCCGCCAAGCAAGCGCGGGTTCTGGCCATTGACGATGCCGCCAAATCCATCGTCGAATATTATGTAGCCCAGGCAGAAAGCGGCGCCATCACCACCGCCGCCGCCCAGCGGGAGGCGCTCAACGCCATCGGCGCGCTGCGCTATGACGGCCAGAACTACGTGTTCGTCTATACTGACGACGGAACCGTGCTGGCCCATTACAATAAAAGCCTTATCGGCACGAACCGGCTGACCGCGACCGATGCCGACGGCAAGGCGTACCTGCCCGCCATGCTTCAGGCCGCACAGGCCGGCAAAGTGTATTTCCAGCATTACCGGTTTCCGCGCACGCAAGGCGGCACAGCAGAGCCCAAACTCAGCGCCATGGTCGGCATCCCCGAATGGGGCTGGGCGCTCGGCACCGGCGTTTACGTCAACAGCGTCTATGCGGCGTTCACAGACCATATCGAGGAACTCGCCGTTATTTTCGTGCCTCTGCTGGCCCTATACCTCGCCGGATCGCTTTTCGCCTGCCGGCAGATCTCCGCGATGCTGCGGGATTTGAGCCGGGCAATGCGCCGCCTTGCCGACGGCGAGCTTGAAACAAAGATCCCCTGCATGGACCTGACGGACGAGCTTGGCACCATGGCGTCGGCCCTGGCCAGCTTCCGTGAAAACGCCGGGCAGAAACGTCAGCTAGAGGCCGAGGCGGAATCAGCGCGGCGCGCGGCTGAATCCCAGCGCCTTACCCGCGAGCAGGACGAGGCGCGGCAAGCGGCGGAGCAGGCGGATGTGATGCGGCGGTTAGGTGCCGGGCTTGGCCGGTTGGCGGAGGGCGATCTGGCCTCCCATCTGGATAAGGCTTTTCCCGCCGCCTACGAAAAACTGCGCGTGGATTTCAACGCCGCCCTGAGCCAGCTTCAGGAAACGCTGCAATCCATCGGTGAAAACGCCTCCGGCGTGCGCCGCGGCGCCTCGGAGATGATGCGGGCGGCGGACGACCTCGCCAAACGCACGGAACACCAAGCCGCCGCGCTGGAACAAACCACCGCGGCTCTGGGCAGCGTCACCGGCACGGTAAAGCAGACCGCATCCGACGCGGAAGCCGCGCTGAAAGTCGTCAACGCCACACATGACGATGCCGCGCGCTCAGGCGTGGTGATGCGCGAGGCGGTCAGCGCCATGGGCGAGATCGAAACCTCGTCCCGCCAGATCGGCAATATCATCGGCGTGATCGACGAAATCGCCTTCCAGACCAATTTGCTGGCGCTGAATGCGGGGGTTGAAGCCGCACGCGCGGGCGATGCCGGGCGCGGTTTCGCCGTCGTCGCAACCGAGGTCCGGGCCTTGGCGCAGCGATCGGCGGAGGCGGCGAAGGAGATTAAGTCCCTTATCTCCACCTCCGGCACGCAGGTGCAAACCGGAGTGCGTCTTGTGGGCGAAACCGGCGTGGCGCTGGAACATATCGTCGATCAGGTTAACGCCCTTAACAAAATGGTGGGCGGAATTGCCCATTCAGCAAAACACCAGGCAACCGGGCTGGCGGAGGTGAACATCGCCATGGACCAGATGGACCAGACAACCCAGCAAAACGCGGGCAT
>JAGWOU010000260.1 GCA_028870815.1 Rhodospirillales bacterium
TGTGTTCCACCCGTGCCACTGGATTTGCCGCCGGACGTGCTCACGTAGATTCGCGAGAGATCAGCAGGGGTTTGCTGGTAACGGGGTGCGAACTCCATCACCACCTCATACTGGTTCAGCTCATTATAAATTGTGGAGACGGTGCGCTGCCCAAAGGCGTCGTATAATGTTGCGTCGATTTCCTGCGGTGTCAGCCCAAGCCGCGCCGCTTGCGTGCGCTGGATTTTAATATCGGTTTCCAGACCGCCATTCTGCAAATCGGAATTCACGTCAACCAGCGCCCTGTCCTGCTTCAGCGCGGCGACGATCCTCGGCACCCATGTCTGCAAATCGGCGGTATTGTCGGCTGTCAGTGTATATTGGTATTCGGCATTGCTCTGCCGCCCGCCCACGCGCAAATCCTGTGCCGGCACCAGAAAGGTTTGCGCACCAGCGATTTTCGCCAATTGCGGGCGCAGCCGGGCGACAATCCGCGTTGCGGAAAGATGCCGCTCGCTCAAAGGCTTCAACGTAATGAACATCATCGCCGTGTTGGTGGAGCGGCCGCCCGTGAAACCCGCCGCGGATGCCACCGCCGGGTCTTTCTGCACGATTGCCTGTGCCCGCCGCAACTTACTGGACATTGCGGCGAAGGACGTCGATTGATCCGCCTGAATATTGCCTATGAGCAGGCCGGTATCCTGTTCCGGGAAAAACCCTTTCGGCACGATCACGAAAAGCCCGACATTCAGAATGATCGTCAGCAAAAATCCAACGCCGATGAGACGCGAATGCCGCAGAGCCCAGCTCAGCGACCGCTCATAGCCATCTCGCGTGCGGTTGAAGCCGTGCTCCATCGCATCCAGCCATCGGCGCGGCTTATGGTCATCCACCGGCCGGCGCAGCAACAGCGCGCAAAGCATGGGTGTGATGGTGAGAGAAACCAGCAACGAGATGAGAATTGCCAGCGACAGCGTCTCGGCGAATTCCTTGAACAACATGCCGAGCAGGCCGGGCATCAGCAAAATCGGCAAAAACACGGCGACAAGCGAAAGGCTCATCGACAGCACGGTGAAGCTGACTTCCGCGCCACCGCGCAAGGCCGCCTGCAACGGCTCCATGTCATCCTCCAGATGCCGCATGGTGTTTTCCGTCACCACCACCGCGTCATCCACCACGAAACCTGTAGCAATGGTCAGCGCCATCAGCGAAAGATTGTCGATGGAGAAGCCCATAAGATACATCGGGCCGAAAGTGCCGATAATGGAAACCGGCACGGCAAGGCCGGGAATCAGCGTGGCGCGCGGCGAGCGCAGAAAGATAAATACCACGCCTACAACAAGCAGCACGGCTATGAACAGCGTGCGCTCCGTATCGTCCACCGCGGCGCGGATGGACTGGCTTCGGTCCAGCGCCACGCCAATATGCACCGCTGGCGGCAAGGCGGCGCGTATTTCCGGCAGCAGCGCCTTTATCGCGTCCACGGTTTTAATGATGTTCGCTTCCGGCGTGGCATGAATGATAACCAGCACCGCATGTTTGCCATTGTAGTACCCGGCGTTCTGCGTGTTCTCGACCGAGTTCTGCACATCCGCGACATCGGAAAGCCGCACCGCCTGCCCGTTGCGGTAGGCGATCACCAGATTGCGATATTGCGCTGCCCTGGTTGCCTGGTCATTGGTATAAATCTGGTAACGCGTGGGGCCTACATCAAAATACCCCTTCGGAGAATTCGCGTTCGCCGCCGCCAGCGCCGCGCGCACATCCTCCAGCCCAATGCCATATTTGGCCAAGGGTCCTGGTTGCAACTCGACCCGTACAGCCGGCAAGGCGGAGCCACCAAGTTCCACCTCCCCCACGCCGCTGATTTGCGAAAATTGCTGGCCCAGCAAGGTATCGGCGGAATCGTAAAGCTGTGCCGGCGTCATCGTGTCTGATGTGAGCGCCAACACCATGATCGGCGCGTCGGAGGGGTTGAACTCGTGATAGGTCGGGTTGGAGCGCAGCGTCGTCGGCAAATCTGCCCGCGCAGCCTGTATTGCCGCCTCTACATCGCGTGCCGCGCCATTAATATCCCTGTCGAGGCCAAACTGCATCACGATATGCGTTGTTCCCACGCCTGATTGCGAGGTCATCTCCGTCACATCGGCAATGGCGCCGAGATGCCGCTCCAGCGGTGCGGCCACCGTTGCGGCCATGGTTGCCGGGCTGGCGCCGGCCATCTGGGCTTCCACCTGGATGGTAGGAAACGCAATCTGCGGCAGTGGCGCCACCGGCATGCGGGTAAAACCCAAAATACCCGAAAGCGCGATGCCAATGGTCAGCAGGATACTCGCCACTGGCCTTCGAATGAAGATCGATGAGATGTTCATGCCGCGCGCCTGCGCAAACGCAGCGCCAGAGCATCAAAGGCCAGGTAGATTACCGGCGTGGTGAACAAGGTCAGCACCTGGCTCACCAGCAAACCGCCCACGATCGCGATGCCCAAAGGCGCGCGCAACTCAGAGCCCATACCCCCGCCAAAGATCAGCGGCAGCCCCGCCAGCATCGCCGCCAGCGTGGTCATCAGGATCGGCCTGAAACGCAACAGCGCGGCTTCATGAATCGCCTCACGCGGCGGTTTGCCTTCATGCCGCTCCGCATGAAGTGCGAAATCGATCATCATAATCGCGTTCTTCTTCACAATACCGATAAGCAGCACGATGCCGATAATGCCGATCACACCCAGCCCGTCACCCGCCAGCCAAAGGAAGATCAGCGCGCCGATACCCGCCGATGGCAGCGTGGAAAGGATCGTGATGGGGTGAACGAAACTCTCATACAAAACGCCCAGCACGATATAGACCGCGATGATCGCCGCGATGAGCAGATACACCTCGTTGGACAGCGAGTTTTGAAACTGCGCGGCGGCACCCTGGAAGGATGTCTGCATCGCCTTAGGCAGTTGTTCCTGTTTCTCCGCCCGTTCAATCGTATTCACCGCCGGGCCCAACGCCGCCCCTGGCGCCAGGTTGAATGAGATGGTAGTGGCAGGAAACTGCCCAAGATGCTGGATGACCAGCGACGCCTTCTGCACGGTGAAAGTGGCAATGGCCGAAAGCGGCACCTGCCCGCCAGAGGCCGAGGAGGACGGCAGATAAATATTGCCGAGCGAGGCAACGGAGGTCATCCGATCCGGCGAAACCCCCATGATGACCCGGAACTGATCGCTCTGCGTGAAAATCGTGGAGATGATGCGCTGGCCGAAAGCATCGTAAAGCGCGCTGTCTACCGTGGCGGGGGTTATGCCGAACCGCGCCGCATTCGTGCGGTTGATGTCGATATAAACCGAGTTGCCCGCAGCTTGCAGGCTGCTCGCCACGTCAGAGATCTGCGGCAGTGTTTTCAGCTTCTGCACCAGCTTCGGCACATAGGTGGTGAAGTCGCCCGAATTCGGATCTTCCAGCACGAATTGATATTGCGTGGGTGAGATCGTGGTATCGAGCGTCAGGTCCTGCACCGGCTGAAGATAAAGCGAAATGCCAGGAATATCCCGAACCTCTTGGTTCAACCGGGGAATAAGCTGGGCGGCGGTAAGACTGCGTTGACCCTTGGGTCTCAGATTGATCAGAAACCGCCCCTGGTTCAGCGTGGTATTGGTGCCGTCCACGCCGATATAGGATGTCAGGCTGACAACATCTGGGTCTTTCAGCAGCGCGTCGGCAAGTTCCTGCTGGTGTTGCGCCATGGCGGCGTAAGAGGTTGTTTGTGTGCCCTGGCTTATTCCCTCGATCACCCCGGTATCCTGCACCGGGAAAAACCCTTTCGGGATGAACATGTACAGCAGCACGGTTAAAACCAACGTGGCAACCGCCACGGCCAGCGTCAGCCGTGCATGGTTCAACACCCA
>JAGWOU010000261.1 GCA_028870815.1 Rhodospirillales bacterium
GAGGAGGGCCGCGTCGTCTCCCTTGGTGAACCGGTCAAGGTCAAAACCAGTGAACATGACAGTTTCGCGGGCGCCTGGAAGGTGTTCGCGGAGCAGCTGGGCCGCCCGGCGCCCAAAGAAGCGGTGTTCGCCATCGCCTCGCCCATACATGGCGACGTGTTGAAAATGACCAACAACCCCTGGGTGATACGGCCTGCCGCGCTAAAATCCGAGCTTGGCTTGGATGAATTGCGGTTCGTGAACGATTTTGGTGCGGTTGGACACTCGCTATCTCAGTTACGCCCGGAAAATTATCTGCATCTAACCGGCCCGGAACGGGGCCTGCCAGAGCAAGGCGTGATCACCGTATTGGGCCCAGGCACCGGGCTTGGGGTTGCGCATGTGCTCCGCCGGGGCGGTAAAGCTTATGTGATCGAAGGCGAAGGCGGACATATCGGCTTCGCCCCGCAGGATGAGTTTGAGGACGCGCTGATGCAGTGTCTGCGGGCTGAGCATGGGCGGGTTTCCGCCGAACGGGTCGTCTCCGGCCCTGCCCTGGCGGATATTTACGCCGTCCTGGCCGCGCGGGAATCGGGGGCGCGCCAATTCTCCGACGATACCGCGCTATGGCAGGCGGGCATTAACGGAACCGACCAACTGGCTAGCGCCGCCGTGCAACGTTTCTGTCTGGCGCTGGGATCGGCGGCGGGGGACTACGCGCTTGTGCACGGGGCGCAGGCCGTGGTGATCGCGGGTGGGATTGTCCCCCGGCTTACTGGACTTTTGCCGAAAACCGGCTTTGCCCAGCGCTTCAGCGCCAAAGGGCGGTTTGAAGGATATTTGAAGGATATTCCTTTAAAGTTGATCACACACCCAGACCCTGGGTTGCTCGGTGCCGCAGCCGTTGCAACTTCCACAACAGGTTGATCAAAATGATGTGACCTCTCCGACTGGTTGTTTTTTTTATATCTTCCATGCTATTCGATCGGGATTACCATGAAATAGCTTAATTTTTTATACACGGGACGGCATCGATCATGGATATTGGTAGTGGCGTAAAAAGCCCCGCATTCGCACAATGGATGCAAGCCCCCGGCTTTCTCATTCGTCGCCTCCATCAAATCCATCTTGCTTTGTTCGCCGAGGAAGCCGCGGCGCTTGAAATTACCCCGGCGCAGCTCAGCATACTCGGCGCCGTCGCCCGGCATGGCGGACGGGATCAATCCGCAATCGCGGCGGAGATAGGGCTGGACCGCGCCACCTTGGCCAGCGTCGTGGCAAGGCTGGAGGTAGCAGGGCTGATCCGCCGCTCGGTCTCCCGCACGGACCAAAGGCAGAAACTGGTGGAGCTGACCGCCAAAGGCAAAAACATCCTGGCGAAGATGCAACGGCAGGCGGCACGCGCCGATGAGCGGGTCATGGCCCCGCTGGACCCCTCCTCGCGAGAGCTTTTCCTTTCCCTGCTGGCAATGCTGGTGGATGGCGGCAATGAGCACGCCCGTGCAAAGCTGCTGATGCCGCAGGATAACGAGTCCGCCAACAGAAGTTTCTAAAAATTTAATGTGTTCGCGATAACGCGGGCAGAGATGCCGCCCAATCTCCTTGGTTGGAGGTTGCATGGTGGAAGACAATAATTTTCAGCATCTTGACGGCGGCGAGCAGCATTTGGCTGTGCGCCATTCCACGCCCCGTGCGATCGTGATCCACGAGATCATCCGCGATGACGGCGAGCAGGAATTGCAACGCAAAATCGGGGCGCTGGCACTTTCCGGCCTCGCCGCTGGGCTTTCCATGGGCTTCTCATTTCTTACCGAAGCGCTGCTGACCGCCGGACTGCCCGACACGATCTGGCGCCACACCATGGCCAGTTTCGGCTACGCGGTTGGCTTCATCATCGTGGTGCTGGCCCGCCAGCAGCTTTTCACCGAAAGCACGCTCACGGCCTTGTTGCCATTGTTCACAAGGCGAGACCGCAAGACACTATTCGGCACGCTGCGGCTCTGGGTGGTGGTGCTGGCGGCGAATATTGCTGGCACGTGGATTTTCGCGGCATTGCTGCATGCGCCGGGGTTGTTTCCCCCAGCCGTTACCCCCGCCCTGCAAGCTCTGGCAGCCAAAGCGGTGCATGGCGGTTTCACCAGCACCTTTGTACGCGCCTTCTTCGCGGGATGGCTGATCGCGCTGATGGTGTGGATATTACCCAGCGCACAAAGTTCCCGCCCGCTCATCGTGCTTATCATCACCTATATCGTCGCTCTGGCCCAGCTTTCGCACATCGTCGCCGGCTCAGCGGAGATGGCCTATGGTGTCCTCTCTGGCACGGCGAATCTTGGCGATTATGCCTTCGAGTTTTTCACTCCCACGCTGTTTGGCAACATGGCGGGCGGCATTGTCATGGTCTCGGTATTGAACCATGGCTCGATCGCCACCGAAATTGGTGAGAAGCTCGGGGTTGAACGAACCTGAAATCGTCGCGCTCTAAGGCGCCTTTTCGGCCGGGCACGAAGATGGCGGAACGCTCAGCGCGCTAAGCTTTCCGGTCATCACGAAATCCCCGAAATCCAGCACCAGCCCGGTGGCGACGCCGTTTTCGTAATACTTCATCGAGGTGCGGAAATCCGGCGTCTCATCGTCGTTCTTGCGCTTGAAAAAGGCGATGTCCACATCCGTGCTGGCATATTTGTCGAGCGCCGGCCATTTGGACTTCCCCGGGCCATGGTGGCCGAGTACGGTGACGAATGTCGCCTGCGCGCCATCGGTGGTGGTGCCGTCAAACAGCAAGGGTGAGATGAAGGTCTTGCCAGCCCGTCCGGCGGCCAGCAGCGCCTCGGTATGCTGCATGGGAAACAGCGTGCCCGCCGGCATTTTCAGCTGCATATTGGCCGGGGTGGTGTATTTTATCACGCCGGCATTATCCGGCCCGGTATGGGTGGCGATGCCGGCATCGTCGATGACCGTCTTGGCGTCGTTATCGCTTTCGCTCAGCGAAAAACTGAATGTCTTGCCGTCCTTGCTTTCCCAGGTGACGTAGTCGCTCACGGATTTGGTAAGCGAGCCATCCACGTTGCGCACGATCAGCGTCATGTGCTGGCTGGTCGCCCAGCCGGTGCAGCCATCCACCACGTTGAAGCTCATCTGCCCGGTGGCGCCGGTAATGTCGTGCGTGCGCAGCTTGGAAAGCACGAGATTATAAACCGCGCGCTGGCCGGTAAGCTGGCTGGCAAGGCTGATATCGGCCAAAGCGGGCATGGGCGCCAACGCGGCCAGCAGGGCAATTGCGGAAAGCTTCATGCGCGCAATATGCCCGGCCGTGAGGCGCCGTCAAACCCGGAAGCTACTTTCCGTAAGGGGCGGGTTTGAGTTTTTCCGCCCCGAACCCAGCGCCAAATCCCAGCAAGAACAAAATCAATGCCGGCACGGCGATTGAACCTGCCAAATAGAGCACGCCCTCCGGCGTAAGAGAGGTCAAAGGCCAGCAAAGCAAATTATCCGCCGCGCTAAGCAGGATGCCAAACGCAGCCCCCAGCACGGCGCCAACCCCGCCCCATTTCATGGCTTTCTTCATCTTGCGATCTCCTGGTCCCTATACTTTGCCATATTTTGCTTAACCGGCATGCGCGCCGTCAAGCCGGCGGGAAGGCAAGAACGGCTCCTTCGCCTATTTCCAGAGACTGTAATCCCAGGTCTGGGCACTGTTATCAAGCTTGTCGGTCATGGATTGCAGCAGCCCGCGCAGAATTTCGGGGGTCAGCCCGGCCATCGGCACCAGCGTGTTTCCATAAAGCACCTCGCCTTTTCCGTCTTGCTGCGCTTCCATCGAGAAATACATGTCG
>JAGWOU010000262.1 GCA_028870815.1 Rhodospirillales bacterium
GATTGAATTCCTGAAGGTGTGGGTTGGCGAAGGGCGAGAGCGTCAGGTTCTCGATGAGGTGAATGGTCGGCGTGACGCGCAGCAGGAAATACAGCGGCACCAGTAGCGAGAGCCAGTAAAGCGGAAACAGCCTGCAAAACCGCCGCCAGCCATAGCGCAAGAGCCGTTCCGGCCGACCCATATCGTTGCCATGAGCGGTTTGGATAACAAAACCGGAAAGCACAAAGAAGAACAGCACGGGCATGACGGGCGGCAGGCTGGTGCCGCGTGGCATTTTTCCGCCCCCCACCAGTGCCGCGAAGTCGTGGAGATGCCCCACCACGACAAAAAAAGCCGCGATGAAGCGCCCGGTTTCCAAGGTAAGATAGCGGTTGACGGGTTGTATCCGCCCTGGCGCGGCCAAGCCGGCCTCGCTGGATTCAGCCGATTGAGACATCAGCGATGCGGCGGGGAAAGCGCAGCCATGCTGCCGCCGATAGTGAGAGAGGCGCGGTGCGTCAAGCGAGACCGCCGCCGCCGCGCAATATTCTTTCCGCTTCTGCCGTGATGCCGTTTTCGTCGTGCAGCGCCAGCCCCGGCAGCACAACATCCGGCGCGCGGGAGGCTTTTTGCGCCTGAAGCAGCACGATCTTCGCCTTCACCCCCTGGCGCGGCCAGAGCGGCAACAGCGTAATGCCGCCGCAGCTTGGGCGGAGCAGCGCGGCAGCCTCGGCATAGGCGGAGGCGGGAAGCGCCAGCGTAATCGTGCCTTTATCCCGCAATACGCGCAGCAGCTCGGCGACCCAGGCCGCCAGGGTGCTTTCCGGTGCATGATGGGCGAGCGCCTTCGCGGCATCTGGTGAGGTGGTGTTTTGTACCCCGAACCAGGGCGGATTCGCCAGAACATGTTGGAAACTATGCGCGGCGAAGGGCAGGGTGGTGGCATCTCCGTTCACCGCCGCCAGCCCCGTAAACCCGTTGGCGGCGAAATTCTCCGCCGCCAACCCTGCCAGCGCCGCGCCGCGCTCCACGCCGATGCCGTGCACTCGGGGCACCCGCGCGGCCAGGCAGAGCAGAGCCGCCCCGGCGCCGGTTCCTGCTTCCAGCACCAACTCACTTGGCCCGGCTGGCACCATCGCGGCCATCAACACCGGCTCGAACCCGGTTCTGTGGCCGGAGCGGAACTGGCGGTAAGTCAGCCGCCCGCCCAGAAGCCTGTTCGTGCTCGTATCGTCACCCAACACCCGCTTGACCCTTCCGAAATCCCGCCCGATATGGTGCTAACGCAATTTGCTTTGACAGGTTAGGGCGCTGAATTTGGATGGTACGACGCCATTGACGACCGATGCCCTGGGCCGCCTTACCGGGCTGCTTGAGGCGGAACTGAAAGCCACGAACGAGGCTATCGTCGCCCGGATGGACAGCCCTGTCGCGCTTATTCCCCAGCTTGCCGCGCATATCGTCGCGGCGGGCGGTAAGCGCATGCGGCCCTTGCTGACCCTGGCTGCGGCCAAGCTCTGCGGCTACCAAGGGAACCGGCAGGTTAAGCTCGCCGCTTGTGTCGAATTCATCCATACCGCCACTTTGCTGCATGATGATGTGGTGGACGAGTCTTTGTTGCGCCGGGGGTTTGCCTCGGCCAATGCCGTGTTCGGCAACAAGGCCTCGGTGCTGGTGGGCGATTTCCTGTTCTCCCGCGCCTTCGAGCTGATGGTGGAGGACGGCTCGCTGGACGTGCTGCGCATTCTCTCCTCCGCCTCGGCCACGATCGCTGAAGGCGAGGTGCTGCAACTCACCACCCAGAACGACGTTTCCACCACGGAGCAGAAATATTTCGACGTGATCCGCGGCAAGACCGCGGCGCTGTTCGCGGCGGCGGCGGAAGTGGGTGGCGTGGTGGCCGGGGTGGGCATCGAGGAGTGCGCCGCCCTCCGGGATTTCGGCATGGATCTCGGCATGGCGTTCCAGCTTGTGGATGACGCGCTGGATTATGCCGCCGACCAGGCGCAGCTTGGCAAGACCGTGGGCGATGATTTCCGCGAGGGCAAGCTGACCTACCCGGTGATATTGGCCCTTGCCGAAGCCACGGAGGAGGAGCGCGCCTTCTGGGTCCGTACGTTGGAGCATAGCGAGCAGACCGAGGAAGACCTCGCCACGGCGTTTGGCCTGATCAAGAAATACGACGCCACGGCGCGCACGATTGCCCGCGCGGACGGGTTTATCGACAGGGCTGTGAATACGCTTGCCCGCTTTCCCGAAAGCGAGACCCGCAACGCATTGGCCGACGTGGCGCGCTACACCACCGCAAGGCGGCATTGACCAGCGCCTGAGGCGCTGGGCGTTGAGGGAAAAGCCGGGCAACCCATGCTGGTAGCTTAAGACTTTTCGGCCGGGGCGGAGCTGAGCACGGTGGTGATGGTGGAGCGGACAATGCTCACCGTCACATTCGGGGCGATTTCGACATCGATTTCGGTGGCGCCCTCGGCCGTTTTCTTCACCAGCCCTACAATCCCGCCTGCGGTTACCACCTTGTCGCCACGCTTCAGCGCGCCGAGCTTGCCCTTCAGTTCCTTCTGCTGCTTCTGCTGCGGACGGATGAGCAGGAAATAGAAAACGACGACGATGAGGGCGAGCGGTGCATATTGCATCAGCGAAGCGAGGCCAGCATTGCCTGCGGCGCCGGTGACGGTTTGCGCGTAGGCGGCGGACATGAACATGGGAGCTCCTGGTTACGGTGAAGTTGCGCGGACCATAGAGCGGGACGATTTTTGATCAAGCCCCGTTGATGGACCAAAACCTCTCGCCCGCCCTGCGCACATGGACATAAAGGGGGATTCAGACTTTAAGAGCCCCGCCTGGCATGGCTCTTGAGCCATCGCCCCTTGGAGGCGCGCCATGGCCGATAACGAGGAGTGCCCGAATGAATGATGACCTGCTGCGCCGGATCGCCGAGGCGGTGGAGCGCCTGGCTCCGCCACCGCCTGCCACGCCTGACCTCGCATGCGCCGATGCCTTTGTATGGCACCCGGCCACGGGGCGTCTGGCGCCGGTGAAGCGCGTGGCGCGGGTGGCGCTGGAACTGTTGAAGGGCGTTGAATTGCAGAAGCAGCAGGTGCTGGAGAATACGCTGCGCTTTGCCCAAGGGCTGCCGGCGAATAACGCCATGCTGTGGGGCGCAAGGGGAATGGGCAAATCTTCCCTGGTGAAGGCGGCCCATGCCGAGGCCAACCAGCAATTTCCCAAGGCCCTGGCGCTGATCGAGATCCATCGCGAGGATATCGGCACCTTGCCGGAGCTGCTGAACCTGTTGCGCGATGCCACTCGCCGGTCGGTGATTCTGTGCGACGACCTTTCTTTCGAGAAGGGCGATGCCGATTACAAGGCGCTGAAATCGGTTCTGGATGGCGGCATCGAGGGCCGGCCGGACAATGTGCTATTTTACGCCACATCAAACCGCCGCCATCTGATGCCGCGCGAGATGATCGACAACGAGCGTTCCACCGCCATTAATCCGGGTGAGGCGGTGGAGGAGGCCGTGTCTCTTTCGGACCGGTTTGGGCTGTGGATCGGTTTTCATAACAGTGACCAGCAGCAATATTTTGCCATGGTTGAAGGCTATGCGGCTGCGTTTGAATTGCCGATTTCCAATGAGGATTTGCGCGCGGCGGCGGTGGAATGGTCGATGACGCGCGGCAGCCGTTCTGGCCGCGTGGCATGGCAATTCATCCAGGATCTTGCCGGACGGCTCGGGGTGCGCTTGACCTCGGCGACCTGACAAGGGAAAGGAAGCGTGAGACGTGGCTTCCAAGACGGCCTTGTGC
>JAGWOU010000263.1 GCA_028870815.1 Rhodospirillales bacterium
TCCGATAAACGGATCACGCTGGATGAGAACTGGCTGCCGCCAGCTTTGCTCTGCCATGCCGTGCCTGCCTTGGCCGGGCTGATCACTGAATTCGCAGGCATGATTCATCAGCGCGGCGAGGCGCTGGCCGCAAGGGTGAACGCGCCGGGGGCGCGCGGCGTGGCCGAGGTGGCGGATTTCATGCTGCTCCAGGCACTCAACCGCTGGCAGGCGCTGTTGCAGCATTGGGCGGATGCGGCGAACATCCACCCCGAGACGCTTTACACCGCCTATGTGCAGATGGCGGCCGAATTCGCGACCTTTACGGATGCGCAGCGCCGCCCGAGCAAATATCCCGGTTACCGGCATGAGGATTTGCAGCGCAGCTTCGCGCCCGTGATCGCGGATCTGCGGCGTTCGCTCTCCTCGGTCATCGAAACCAACGCAACGGCGATTCCGTTGCAGGAGCGGCGGCATGGCGTGCATGTCGGCCCGATCAACGACCGCAACATTCTGCGCGCCGCCAATTTCGTGCTCACCGTTCAGGCGGACGTACCGACGGAGACGATGCGCCGGTTGTTCCCGGCGCAGGTGAAGATCGGCGCGGTGGAGCATATCCGCGAACTGGTGAACGTGGCGCTGCCGGGCATCGCCGTGCGGCCCTTGCCCGTGGCGCCGCGGCAGATCCCGTTCTACGCGGGCGGATCTTACTTCGAACTGGACCGCAACAGCCCGCATTGGCAGCAGATGCAGACATCGGGCGGTTTCGCGATCCATGTTTCCGGCGAGTTTCCAGGCCTGCGCATGGAGTTGTGGGCTATTAAAGGGTGATGCCGCACAGGCGGCGGGGGAGATAGATTATGAGCGACAATCCGTTCTCCGAACCGGACGATTCGGACCGCACCGTCATACGGCCGATACCCGGCGGCAAGCGCCCCGCCGCCCCGCCGCCATCCCAGCCCTCGCCGTTCGACAGCCCGTTCGGGGCGCAGCCGCCTGGGCCTGCCCCTGGCGGTTACAGTGCACCCGCCGGTTACAGCGCGGCTGCCGCCATGCCCGCCGATGCGCCCGATACCATCGCCATGGGCGGCGCGCCGCTGGTGGCCGCCGCCGGGCCGCTGCTGCAATTGCTGGCGCGGTTACGCAATACATTGCAGGCGCCGGATTCGGGTGATCTGCGCGAGCGCGCGGTGCGGGAGATTCGCCGCTTCGAGGAAAGCGCCCGTGCCCGCAGCATTCCCATGGAGCAACTTCGTCCGGCGCATTACGCGCTCTGCGCCAGCCTGGACGATGTGGTGCTGGCGACACCCTGGGGCAGCCAGGGCGCCTGGGCGCAACGTTCGCTGGTTTCCACCTTTCACCAGGAAGTGCGCTCCGGCGAGCGCTTCTTCGACGTGTTGACCCAGCTTCGCCAAAACCCCGGCAATTATCTGCCGGTTCTGGAATTGATGTATTTCTGCCTGTCGCTTGGCTATATGGGGCGTTACCGGCTTTCCCCGCGCGGCCCGGCCGAGATCGATAAGCTGCGGGAGGAAACCTACGCGGTCATCCGCCGCCAGACGCCGCCGGGAGACCCGGCACTTTCGCCGCATTGGCAGGGTGTGGCCGCTGGCTACAAGCCGCGCCGGTTCGGCGTGCCGGTCTGGCTGGTTGGCATCATCGCGCTCGGTATTCTCGGGCTGGTTTACGCCGCCTGCTTGTTTTCGCTAACCGGCAAGGGCGATGCCGCCTTCCAGGCCCAGGTTAGCGCGCCGCTGGCGAATATGCCGCAGATCGTGCGTGCCCAGCCCGTGGTGGCACCGGCTGAGCCTGCCCCCGCCGGCCCCGATATTCTCGACCGGCTTTCGGGCTTCCTGCAGCCGGAGATCGCCGCGGGCAAGGTGAGCGTGCTCGGCACCACGCATCAGCCCATTGTCCGCATCAATAACCAGGGGCTGTTCGGTTCCGGCAGCGCCACGGTGGAAAGTGCGGATGTGCCCCTGTTGCAGAAAATCGGCACGGCGCTGGCGAAGGAAACCGGCAACGTGATCGTGACCGGCTATACCGACAACCAGCCCATCCACACCCTGCAATTCCCGTCCAATTTCGAGCTTTCACAGTCCCGCGCCCAGGCGGCGGCGGCAATTTTGGACCAGACGATCGGCGATGAAAGCCGCATCACCGCGAAAGGCATGGGCGATGCAGACCCGGTGGCCAGCAACGCCACCGAGGCTGGGCGCGCGCAGAACCGCCGCATCGAAATCGTGCTGAACCACCCTTCGGGAACCTGAGCCTGTCATGAAGAAGATCCTCGGCTTTTTTGCCTCGCGCTGGTTTCTGAGCTTTATCGCCGCCGCCGTGCTGGCGGCTCTGGTGTGGTTCTTTGCGCCGTTCATCCATGTGCTTGCCGGTATGGTTATCCGGCTCGTCATCATCCTTGTTATTTTGCTGGTCTGGCTCGGCGCGAATCTGCTGCTGGACCGGCGGCGCAAGAAGCGCGATGCCGCCCTGGCGGCGGGCGTGGCCGATGCCGGGGCCGCGACGCAGGACAAGGCGGCGGCGGAAGAATTAGCGGCGCTGAGCGAGAAGCTGAAAACCTCGCTGGGGCTGCTGCGCAAGGCCAGCGGCTCGCGCGGTTATTTGTACGAGCAGCCCTGGTACGTGATCATCGGCCCGCCCGGCGCGGGCAAAACCACCGCACTGTTGAATGCCGGGCTGAAATTCCCGCTGGCGGCGGAGCTGGGGCAGGGCGCGGTGGCGGGCGTGGGCGGCACACGGCTCTGCGATTGGTGGTTCACCGAGCAGGCGGTAATGATCGACACTGCCGGGCGCTACACCACGCAGGATTCCAATGCCTCGACCGACAAGGCGGGCTGGGAAGGCTTTCTTGACCTGCTGAAGCGTACCCGCCAACGCCAGGCATTGAATGGCGTCATCGTGGCAATCTCGCTGGCGGATATCGCCGCCGCGCCGCGTGAGGAGCGGCTGGGCCATGCCCGTGCCATCCGCAAGCGCATCAAGGAGCTGACTTCTCGGCTGGACCTGAAGCTGCCGGTCTATGCGCTGCTCACCAAGGCGGATCTGCTGGCTGGATTCACCGAGTTCTTCGACGATCTGGACCAGGAAAAGCGCGCCCAGGTCTGGGGCGCCACTTTCCCCGTGCAGGATACCAATGCGGTTTCGCATTTCGATGCCGAGTTCAAGCTGCTGGTGCGGCGATTGGATGAGCGGTTGATCGACCTGCTGGAACGCGAACGCAGCCCGGACCGGCGCGCGCTCATAGCCGGATTCCCCATCCAGGTGGCCAGTCTTGAAGCGCCGCTGAATGAGTTTCTGGCGGAAGCCTTCGGCGGTTCGGCGCTGGACCCTGCCCCTTATCTGCGCGGCGTGTATCTCACCTCCGGCACGCAGGAAGGCACGCCGATCGACCGACTGACCGGCGCGCTCTCCCGCGCCTTCGGCATTGACCAGCGGCGCGCCCCCTCGCTCCGCGCCGTTTCTGGCCGCAGCTACTTCCTGTCTCGGCTATTGAAGGACGTGATTTTCGGCGAGGCGATGCTAGCCGGGCAGAACCCCGCGCAGCGCCGCCGCCGGGTGCTGCTGCGATCGGTGGGCTATGCCGCCGTGGCCGTGGTGTTTCTAGGCCTGCTGGGTGGTTTTCTGCTCAGCCGTTCGCATAATGAAACCGCCATTGCCGCCAGCAATTCGGCCTTGGCCAGCTATAATGGCGCCGCGAAAGATCTGCCGCTGAACCCGGTGCAGGATTCCAACCTGCCGGCTGTGCTGCCGCTGCTGGATGCCGCGCGGGACATGCCTTTCGGTCCTGGCGGCAATG
>JAGWOU010000264.1 GCA_028870815.1 Rhodospirillales bacterium
ATGGCGCACGATCGTCTCCGCGCATTGGGTGAAGCCTTCGGGGTCGGAGGTGATCTCTTTGGCGAAGCGCCGCTTCAGCCGCTCGGCGGAAAGCTGGATGGGGGTGAGGGGGTTCTTGATCTCATGCGCGATGCGGCGCGCCACATCCGCCCAGGCGGCCTTGCGCTGGGCGGACATCAACTCGGTCACGTTATCGAACGTCACAATAAACCCATCCGCCACGCCTTCCTTCATCTCGGCGCCAATGCGCACCAGCAGCACCCGCTTCGCGGCGCCCGCGCCGTGCTCGATCTGCGCCATGGCAGGGCGTTCGGGGTTGGCCATCACGGCGGCCATGAGGGAAGAGAATTCGGGCACAACCTCGGCCAGATTCTGTCCGGTTCGGGGCAGAAGGTCCATTTGCAGCAGATCCGAGGCGGCGCGGTTGGGCAGCTCGATGCGCCCCTGCGCGTCCAGCCCGATTACCCCGGCCGAAACGCCGGCCAGCACGGTTTCGGTAAAGCGCCGCCGTTCGTCGAGCTGGTTGTTCACGTCCAGCAATTCGCTCCGTTGCGCGGCGAGCTGCGCGGTCATGCGGTTGAAGGCACGGGAAAGACCTTCCATCTCATCGCCCGTGGCGCGCTCGGGCACCAGCACCTCAAGATCGCCCTGGCGCACGGATTCGGCGGCACGGATGAGATGCCCAAGCGGCTTGGCGATCTGGTTGGCGATGACGAGGCCGAACCCGATAAGTGCCGAGAGCACCAGCAGCGTCAGCACCGCGATGATGAGCGCGAAGGAGACCTCAAGCTGCGAGCGGTTCTTGGCCAGGCGCTCATATTCGGCCACGGCCTGTTTGGTCCGGCTCACATGGTCGAGAATAGCGGGGTCGATCGGCTTTTCCACCATCAGCATCAAGGGTGGCGTTATGTCGAGCTTGATCACGGCCTGTTCCACCGTGCTGCCTCGCGGGCTGATCACCGGCACCTGGCCGTTATTGGCCTCGGCGATGGCGTTATGGTCCGGGATGCTGGCAGCTATGCCGGCGAACAGCCCGGCGGAGGCAACCACCTGCCCGGATTGCGGGTCGAAGATCACCGCCTGGGTCAGCCCGCGCGTGGATGTCTGGCTGACAAGATAAGAGGCGAATTCGTTGGGATCACCGAAGAATACCGCACCGGCCTGGGAGAGGTCGTTGGCCATTGCCAGCGCATCAAGCCTGATGTCGTTCTCATGCTCGGTGAGGTAGCCTTGCGCCACCTGGTCGCTTTCGGCCAGCGCCGTCTGCACGCGATTATTGAACCAGGCCTGGATGCCGAAATTGAAGAACACGATGGCGAAGACAGCCACCAGCACGGCGGGCACCGCCGCCACGCCGCCGAACAGCAGCACCAGCCGCACATGCAGCCGCGCCCCAGCGGCGCCCCGCCGGTGCTCCAGCATTACGCGCGTCACGCGTCCGGCCAGCACCAGGATCAGCAGCAGCAGCGCCGCGAAATCCGCGACGATGAGGGCCACGGCGCCGCCCGAGTGCATGGGCATGCGCACCCGCCCCGCCAGCAGGGCAAAGGTGAGAATGCCCAGGGCCAAAGCGATCGAGGCGACCAGCAGGGTCGCCACCCTGCCCAGCATCAAATCCGCGGCCCAGGCGAGCCTTGAGCGCGCTGGCGGTTTTTCCGCTGCGGGCAGGCGGCCGCTCATCCCACCCGGCGTTGCACGAAATTAACCAACACGGCGTTGCACGCCGATGCCGTGCTCCCGGATTTTTTTGCGTAGCGTGTTGCGGTTGAGGCCGAGCAAGGCGGCGGCGCGAATCTGGTTGCCCCTTGTCTCCGCCAGGGTCATGCGGATGAGCGGGCGCTCCAGCTCAGCCAAGGCGCGTTCGTACAGCACGCCCTCCTCGCCGGATTCACGCAAGCTGGTCAGCAGCCGGGCGATATGGCGCTCCACCACGCTGGCCATGTTGTCGCTTTCCTCGCCGGATGCCGTGGCCTTGGGCTCCTCCATCACGGGGTAATCGGAGAGTTCCTGGGCGATGATCTCCTCGGTGATCACCGGCTGCGGCACCAGGGCGGCCAGACGGCGGATCACGTTCTCCAGCTCGCGCACATTGCCAGGCCAGCGATAGGATGAGAGCAGCGCCATGGCCGCGGCGTCGATCGATTTCGCTGGCAGCCCCTCGGATTGGGCCTTGCCCAGGAAATGCTGCGCCAGCACGGGGATGTCGTCCGGGCGCTCGCGCAAGGGCGGCAGCCGGATGGGAACGACATTCAGGCGGTAGAACAGATCCTCGCGGAATTGGCCGGAACGGATCAGCGCCCGCAGGTCTCGGTGGGTTGCGGCGACGATACGGGCATTGGCGCGGATGGGCTGGCGCCCGCCCACCGTGATGAACTCGCCCTCCTGCAGCACGCGGAGCAGGCGGGTTTGCGCCTCCGGCGGCATATCGCCGATCTCGTCCAGAAACAGTGTGCCGCCCGCCGCCTGCTCAAACCGCCCGACATGCCGGTTGGTGGCGCCGGTGAAGGCGCCGCGTTCATGGCCGAACAGCTCGGATTCGATCAGTTCACGCGGGATGGCGGCCATGTTGATGGCCACGAACGGCCCCTGGCGGCGGCGGCCGTAATCATGCAGGGCGCGGGCCACCAGCTCTTTGCCCGCACCTGATTCACCATTGATCATCACCGTGAGGTCGGTGGTGGTGAGGCGCGCGATGACCCGGTAGATTTCCTGCATCGCAGGGCTGCGGCCGATCAGCGGCATCTGCTCGTCGGAGGAGGATTTGGGCGCCTCCGCCTGCGCCGCCAGAGCCATTGGCTGGTTCAGCGCCCGTTCCACCACCGCCAGCAGGTCGGTCAGGTCGAAGGGCTTGGGCAGATATTCGAACGCCCCGCGCTGGGTGGCCTGCACGGCGGTGGTGAGCGTGCTTTGGGCACTCATCACGATCACCGGCAATTCCGGCCGGATGCGGCGGATGCGCGGAATCAAATCCAGCCCGTTCTCCTCGGGCATGATGACATCGGTGATGACGACATCGCCTTCGCCATCCTCCACCCAGCGCCAAAGCGTGGCGGCGGAGGAAGTGGCGCGCACCTGGTATCCCGCCCGGCCCAGAGCCTGGGTGAGTACGGTGCGGATGGAACGGTCGTCGTCGGCAACGAGAACGGTGGGAAGCGTCATCTCTTAATTCACGCCTTCTTGGGGATCTTCATAAACGGGAAGGTGGATACGGAATTCGGTGCGGCCGGGGCGGCTGTCGACATCGATCAGCCCGCCATGATCGGCGATGATCTTCGCAACCAGCGCCAAACCCAGCCCCGAGCCCGCCGCCTTGGTGGAGACGAAGGGCTCGAACAGATGCCGGCGGATATCCTCCGGGATGCCGGGGCCGTTGTCCCGCACCGAGACGAACAACGGCAAATTGGGGCGCGACCGGCCGACGGAGGCGGAAAGCCGGACGCCATGCTGAAAGCCGGTGGTGAGATGAATTTCGCCATCCTGCCTGTCGTTGCCGGAGATTGCCTCGGCGGCGTTCTTCACCAGGTTCAGCAGCACCTGGATCAACTGGTCGCGGTCGCCCAGCACATGCGGCAGGGAGGGGTCGTAAGTCTCGACGAATTTGATCCCGGAGGCGAAGCCAGACCCAGCCAGCTTGCGCACATGCTCCAGCACCCGGTGGATGTTCACTGCCTGGCGCTCCAGCTTCTTCTCGCCGAAGGTTTCCATGCGTTCCACCATGGCGCGGATGCGGTCCGCCTCGTCGCGGATCAGCACCGCGAGTTCCTTGTCCTGCGGGGAGGCGTTGAGTTCCA
>JAGWOU010000265.1 GCA_028870815.1 Rhodospirillales bacterium
GCACCCGCGATCATCTCCGGCGAGGTGGCGGAAAACTCGGCCTGGGCCAAGTTCACATTCCGCCGGGTGCCGGGCACGCCGCCCAGCCCGCCGGTGAATTGCGCCGGAACCCCGCGCCCGCCCGCCCAGCGCTCCCGGGTAATCGGCTGGTCGATAAACCCCAGCACCGGCACGCCGTCCTCCAACAGCCCCAAAAGCGTGGTGAAGCTGGTGCGGCCGGTGATGAAGGCGCGGGTGCCGTCGATCGGGTCGAGGACCCAGACATGGCGGGCATCCGGGTTATGGGGCGGAAACTCCTCGCCGATAATGCCGAAATCCGGCGTGGCTTTGGCCAAAACCTCCCGCAGCGCCTGCTCGGCCCTGCGGTCCGCCACGGTGACGGGGCTTTCGTCGGATTTGTCGTCTGCGCTTAAGCCCACACGGAAATACGGGCGGATGACGGCGCCGCTGGCATCCAGCGCCGCATTGGCGGCCTCGGCAAGCTCACGCATCGATCAGGGAAGCTTCGCGGGGCTGGCGCTGTTCTGGTTCAGATAAGCAATCATGTCCGCTCTCGTCTGGTCGTTCTTGATCCCAGGGTAAGCCATATGCGTGCCCGGCGCATAGGTCATGGGAGCTTTCAGCCAGGCATCCAGCGCGGCCAGGGTCCAGGGCTGGCCGGCCTTGGACTTCACCGCGTCCGAGAAGGCGAAGCCAGGGGCGGAGAAAGCCTTGGCGCCGACCACACCATAAAGATTCGGCCCCATCCCATTGGCCCCGCCCTTGGTGATGGTATGGCAGGCCGCGCATTGCTCCTGAAACAACGCCTCGCCTTTGGCCGGGTCGGCCTTGGCCAGCAGCGCGTCGAGGTCTTCCACCGGCGCTGCGGGCGCCGCTGCCGGTGCCGCAGCCGCCGGGGCCGCTTTCGCCTGCTCCGCCTTTATCTCGTCCGCCGTGGGTAAAGGCAACGGCCGGATGGAAAGCGTGCGCAGATAGGCGATGACATTCGCGCGGGCCTGGGTGTTTTTAATGCCGGCGTAAGACATGCCGGTGCCGGGGGCGTAGTCGTTGGGGGCGTAGAGCCACTGGTTCATCTTGTCGAAATCCCAGCTGCCCTTGGCCTTGGCCTTCACCGCAGAGGAGAAGCTGAACCCGCTATGGGCGAACATTGGCGCGCCCAGCACGCCGTAAAGATTGGGGCCGACACCATTGGCCCCGCCATTGGTGACGGTATGGCACGCTGAGCATTGCTGCTGCACGAAAGCTGCGCCCTTGGCGATATCCGCCGAGGCCAGCAGCGGCAGCACGCTTTCCGGCCCGGTGGGCGCGGCGGCCACGGGGGCGGCGCTGGGCAGGGCGGCGATCTGGATGGCGGCTTTTTCAGGCGCTTCGCTGGTCACCACGGAATCGGCGATCCGGTTCGCCGCCCATAGGACCAGCCCCGCCGTCAGCACCCCTGCGGCGATCTTGTTACCAAGCAGACTGTCTTTGCCCGGCTTGCTCATTTTTTCCCCCGGATTCGTATTCTCGACGCGTTGCACTAAGGCGTAGAGGGATTTAGGCAGGGCGGCAAGCAGCAATGAAAGCAACGGCTTTGAACCCCATCGTTCTGATTCCGGCCCGCTTCGGCTCCACCCGCCTGCCGGGCAAGGTGCTGGCCGATATCGCCGGGCGCCCGATGATCGCGCATGTGCTTGAACGCGCGCGGGAAGCCGGGCTTGGCCCGGTGGCGGTGGCGTGCTGCGAGGCGGAGGTGGCGGCGGCGGTTGCAGCGGCCGGAGGAATGGCGGTGATGACCGCGCCCGATCTGCCCTCAGGCTCGGACCGCATTTACGCCGCGCTGCAAAGCCTGGATCCGGCCGGGAAACACGACGCCGTTATCAATCTTCAGGGCGACCTGCCTTCAATCGACCCCTCCTGCCTTGCGGCCGTGCTGAAACCGCTGGCCCAGGGTTACGATATCGGCACGCTTGTCGCCCCCATCACCACTGAGGCCGAACGCAGCGCGCCTTCCGTGGTGAAATGCGTTTGCGGCTTTGCCGATGGCGCCGAAACCGCCGCCGCGCTGTATTTTTCACGCAATCCGGTGCCCAGCGGCGATGGCCCGCTCTGGCACCATATCGGCATTTATGCGTACCGGCGCGCGGCACTTGAACGGTTTGTCTCGCTGCCGCCCTCGCCGCTGGAATTGCGCGAGAAGCTGGAGCAGCTGCGCGCGCTTGAGGCGGGAATGCGCATCGGCGCGGCGCGGATTGCCGAAGCGCCTTTTGGCGTGGATACACCGGAAGATCTTGAACGGGCGCGGGAGGCGCTGAACAGATGAGCCTTATCGCGTTCCAGGGTCAGCCCGGCGCCTATTCAGACCTCGCCTGCCGCATCGCCTACCCAGGTGCGGCGACCTTGCCGTGCGAGACCTTTCAGGCGGCGATGGCGGCGGTGCGTGAAGGCCGGGCGGACCTTGCCATGCTGCCGCCGGAGAACTCGCTGGCCGGGCGCGTGGCGGACATGCATGCGCTGCTGCCGGAAAGCGGCCTCTCCATTATCGGCGAGACCTTTCTGCGCGTGGAACATTGCCTGCTGGCGCCGCGGGGAACCAAAATCAGCGATATCAAGCGTGTGCATTCTCACACCGTGGCGCTGGGCCAGGTGCGTGGCCTGCTGGCTGAGCTGGGCGCCACCCCGGTGGTGGAATACGACACCGCCGGCGCCGCGCAGATTGTTGCCAAGCTGAACAACAAGGAAGATGCCGCCATCGCCTCCTCGCTCGCCGGGGAAATGCACGGGCTCGATATATTGCGCCACAATGTTGAGGATGCCGACCACAACACCACCCGCTTCTATGTGATGGCGCGCGAGCCCTTGGTGCTGGAACCGGAAACGCCGGGGCTGATGACCACTTTCGTGTTCAACGTGCGCAACGTGCCGGCGGCGCTGTACAAGGCGCTGGGCGGCTTCGCCACCAACGGCGTCAACATGACCAAGCTGGAAAGCTACATGGAGAACGGCGCCTTCACCGCCACCTTCTTCTACGCCGAGGTCGACGGCCGCCCCGACGACACGCCCCTGGCCCGGGCGTTCGAGGAACTGCGGTTCTTCTCCACGCGCCTGGAGATCCTGGGGGTCTATCCGGCCGATCCGTTCCGCAAGACGGCGGGAAGCTGATCGGGCAACGCCCACGGGTTCGACCCGCAGCGGAAGTCGAGCTTTCAACGCCGGCCAGGCTGGAGCTGGCTCAGGTCGTGCAAAATGCCGAGGTTCGATGGCCTCTATAGAGGCGCGTTCGGAAGTTTCGTCAGCTTGATCGCGGTTTCGCACCACTGCTCTTTGTTCATCAGGGCTTCGAACGCTTTGAAATAGAAGGAATTCAGCACCGAAAGCTTCGCCTGGGTCTGGGCACGCTGGGGATCTGTGCAGGCCCCTGGGTGTCCGTTCTGGCACTCCTGCGCAAAGACTTTCCGCCATGCGGCGTTATAGGCCACCGACATCTGATAGGCCTGTGCGCGGAAGTTCCTGACGCAGGCCTCCATGGTCGTGGGCGGTATGATGCCCGCGTTCGTCGAGGATGCCGGGTTCTGGGCGTCCATGGCGTCGAGGCTGTTCATGACCTGAATGCAGGCGGGCCGGTCCCGGTCGCAGGAGTTCGTTTGCGCGACGGCGCGATGCGGCGCGCCGAGCATCACGACAGCTCCGACCATTGTGGCGAAGCCGCCCACGAACCTTGCGCCGGGGCGCACCCTCGTCTGATCACCTCGCCGGCGTGTGCAATGGACTCTCCGTCGAGATCGCATGGCCTGCCCGAGCATCCCAAATC
>JAGWOU010000266.1 GCA_028870815.1 Rhodospirillales bacterium
CACCAGCGTTTCGATCGTGCGGGGCAGGTCCCAGCCCTGCACCGGCCAATGGATCAGGAACAGATCCACATAGTCACTGCGCAGCGCCTTCAGGGAGCGCTCGAACGAGGCCCGCAGCGCCTGCGGCTCCAGCTGGTCCCACCAAACCTTGGAGGTGACGTGAATATCCTCGCGCGGCACCGCGGTCGCGGCCAGGGTCGCGCCCACGGCGTCCTCATTGTTATACCCGGCGGCGGTGTCGATATGCCGGTAGCCAAGCTCCAGCGCCTGCACCACGGCCTTCGTGCAGTCTTCGCCGAGCATGGGCCAGGTACCAAGCCCGAACTTCGGCATGTTCAGCCCGTTGGCATTGGCAATCCGCTCCATCAGACGCGCTCCACCGCCATCGCCAGCCCCTGGCCAACGCCGATGCACATTGTCACCAGCGCGCGCTTGCCGGAGCGCTTTTCCAGCCCGTGCAGCGCCGTCATCGCCAGCCGTGCACCCGAGCAACCCAGCGGATGCCCCAGCGCAATCGCCCCGCCATGCGGGTTCAGATAATCGGCCGCCGGGTCCACGCCCAAAGCGCGCATGGAGGCGATCACCTGCGAGGCAAACGCCTCGTTCAGCTCGATCAGGTCGAAATCCCCAATGCTCAGGCCGAGCTTTGCCATCAGCTTCTGGCTGGCCGGCACCGGGCCAATGCCCATCACATCCGGTTCCACGCCCGCCGTGGCCATGCCCAGAATCCGCCCGCGCGGGGTCAGCCCATGCTTCTTCGCCGCCGCTTCGGAGGCGATGAACATCGCCGCCGCGCCGTCATTCACGCCCGAGGCATTGCCCGCCGTCACCGTGCCGTCAGGGCGCACAATCGGCTTCAGCTTGGCCAGCACGTCCAGCGTGGTGTCCGCGCGCGGATGCTCATCGGCGGAGATCACAACCTCCCCCTTCTTGCCCGTGATGGTCACGGGCACAATCTCCTCGGCGAAATAGCCGGAAGCCGCAGTGGCGGCGGTGCGCTGCTGGCTGCGCAGCGCGAACTCATCCTGCTCCGCGCGGCTCACCTGGTAGCGGGCCGCCACATTCTCGCCCGTCTCGGGCATGGAGGCGGTGCCGTACAGCTTCTGCATCTTCGGATTGACGAGGCGCCAGCCGACAACCGTGTCCTCGATCTTCATATCCCGCGCAAAGGGCGTGCCGGACTTCGCCATCACATAAGGCGCCCGGCTCATGCTCTCCACCCCGCCCGCGATGGCGAGGTCGATCTGCCCGGTCATCACCGCCCGCGCGGCGGTGCCCACCGCATCCGCGCCGCTGGCGCAGAGCCGGTTCATCGTGGTGCCCGGAACGGAAACCGGCAGCCCCGCCAACAGCGAGGCCATGCGCGCCACGTTGCGGTTATCCTCGCCCGCCTGGTTGGCGCAGCCAAAGATCACTTCCTCAATCGCCTCACGGTCCAGATTCGGGTTGCGCGTCAGCAGCGCGGCGATGGGCACGGCGGCCAGGTCATCGGTACGCACAGGTGAAAGGCCGCCCGCAAAACGGCCGATGGGTGTGCGCACAGCATCGCAGATGAAAGCTTCGGTCATGGAAGGATTCCCTTTTGAAGAGGCGGCTTTTTGTAAAAAGCCGCACCAAAAACTTTTGAACCTGGGACCGCGTGGGCGGCACCATGGGGTGCCTGAGCCCCCATGGAAATGGCCGTGGTTAGACCTTCACCGGGGCGGCGGTCTTGGCGAGGATATCGTCCTTCGTCACACCCGGCGCCAGCTCAACCAGAGTCAGCCCGCCCTTTACCTTGTCGCAGGCCAGCACAGCGAGATCGGTGATGATCAAATCCACCACGCCTGTGCCTGTCAACGGCAGATCGCAGGCCTCCTTGATCTTTGGCGAACCATCCTTGGCGTTGTGGTCCATGATCACGACAACACGCTTCACCCCGGCGACAAGATCCATCGCCCCGCCCATGCCTTTCACCATCTTGCCGGGGATGGTCCAGTTGGCGATGTCGCCTTTATCGGAAACTTCCATGGCGCCCAAAATCGCCATGTCTATATGCCCGCCGCGAATCATCGCAAAACTGTCAGCGGAAGAAAAGAAGCTCGTGTTCGGCAGTTCCGTCACCGTCTGCTTGCCGGCATTAACTAAATCCGGATCTTCCTCGCCCCGGTACGGGAACGGGCCAATGCCCAGCATGCCGTTCTCGCTTTCAAGCGTTACATCCGCGTCTGGCGGAATGTAATTCGCCACCAGAGTGGGAATGCCGATGCCGAGATTCACATAATACCCGTCCTTCAATTCCTTTGCGGCGCGGGCAGCCATTTCATCGCGTGTCCAGGGCATCAGGCGATCTCCTTCTCGCGCACGGTCAGCTTCTCGATGCGCTTTTCATTGATGGTGCTCTTGATGATGCGGTCGACGAAGATGCCAGGTGTGTGGATATTATCCGGATCCAGCGATCCTATGGGTACGATCTGCTCGACCTCAGCAATCGTGATCTTTCCAGCCGTGGCCATGTTCGGATTGAAATTGCGCGCCGTCTTGCGATAGACGAGATTGCCTGCCTCATCCGCCTTCCATGCCTTTACGATGGAAAGGTCGGAGCGCAGCCAGGTCTCGCGGACATATTTAGTGCCGTCGAATTCTTCGATCGGCTTGCCCTCGGCCACCACGGTGCCAACACCGGTGCGGGTATAGAAGGCCGGGATGCCAGCGCCGCCTGAGCGGATACGCTCGGCCAGGGTGCCTTGCGGGTTCAACTCCAGCTCTAACTCGCCGGAGAGGTAAAGTTGTTCGAACAATTTGTTGTCACCCACATAGGAGGAGATCATTTTCTTGATCTGCCGGTTGTTCAGCAGCATCCACAGCCCGAACCCGTCGGCGCCGCAGTTATTGGAAATCACGGTCAGGTTCTTCACCCCCGCATCGCGGATGGCCGGGATCAGGCTTTCCGGGTTGCCGGAGAGACCAAACCCGCCTGACATGATCGTCATGCCGTCAAACAAAACGCCTTCCAGCGCCGCCGGCGGACTCGCGTAAATTTTTTTCATTTTCCCTCTTGCGCCTTAGTCCAATATAACCGATTATAGGTTGAAATATTCGTTTATCGGTTGTATTGCGCCGATGGCGGAAGAAGTCAAGGAAAAACCACCCATGGAAGACCCGCGCTTTATGACCTCTTTGGCACGTGGACTGGAGGTTCTGGCGGCGTTCGAGGCGCAGCCTCGCATGACCGTGACCCAGGCGGCCAAGGCCACCGGCCTGTCTCGCTCGGCGGTGGGGCGTTGCCTCTTCACTTTGGAGCAGCTTGGTTATGTCAGCGCCGACGGCCCGGCTTACGCGCTGTGCCCGGCCCTGTTGCCCTTGGCGCGAGCGTTTTCAGCGGGCAATCCGCTGGTGCGCGCGGGCCAAGCGGTGGTGGATGCGCTGCGCGACCGGTTGGGGGAATCCAGCTCGCTCGCCATGTTCGATACGCGCAGCAACTATGGCCGGGTTGTGTATGTCTGCCGGGCGGAAACGTCGCGCATCATCTCCTTGCCCTTGTTCGCGGGCGCCACCTTGCCCAGCTACTGCGCTTCCAACGGCCGTGCCCTGCTGGCCGGACTGGCACCGGAAGAGCTGGAGTGTTTCCTGGCCCAGGCTCCCTTCCATGCCCGCACACCTAAAACCCTCACCAGTGCCACGGCGCTGTGGGCCGAGTTGGAAAAAATCCGCGCCCAGGGCTGGGCGATGACGGATGGCGAGTTGGAGGCGGGGTTACGCTCCATCGCCGTGCCTGTACGCGGAGCCGAGGGCAGGGTG
>JAGWOU010000267.1 GCA_028870815.1 Rhodospirillales bacterium
TGGCACTGACCGATGAATAACGTTCTCATCAATTGGCATCTGACAGCGCACCCGGTAGCGTTGTCTGCGACGAGAGGGCGGATGGCAGAGGAAGACCCCAATTGGCGGATCTGGATGGCGGCGGCGCAAGCCGGGGATCAACGCGCCTATACCGCCTTTTTGTCCGAAACGCTGCCCTGGCTGCGCCGCCGGGCGCGGGCACGTTGGCCGGACTCCAGCGCCGCCGACATTGAAGACATGGTGCAGGAAACACTTCTAGCTCTGCACCAGAGCCGCCACCTCTATGATCCGGCGCGTCCTGTGCAGCCTTTTCTGTTCGGCATTCTTAAGCTGCGTGGCGCGGAAATTCGCCGCCGCCGCCATCGCCACACCGGCCGCGAGACGGCGCTTGAAGACATGCCCGCAGATACCAGCGCATTGATGACACATGGGACACAAGAGCATGACGCCGAGCAGGCGGGGCTGCAAAAAGCCCTGGCCAGCTTGGGCGAGCGTGATCGGCAGGTACTTGGCTTACTTAAAATCCGCCAGCTTTCACTGAAGGAGGCCACGACCGAAACCGGGATGAGCGTGGCGGCGTTGAAAGTGGCATCGTTTCGCGCCGTGCAGCGGCTGAAACAGGCCCTGAAAGGGGGCGCAGATGAAGAGTGAGGATTTAATCGCGCAGTTGGCGCGGGACGTGGCGCCGGTTCGCAGGTTGCCTTCACCAGGCGCGCTAATGGCGCATTGGCTGTTGGTCACCCTGCCGGTTTTGGCGGCCGTCACGCTAATGATGGGGCTGCGTCCGGACATTGCCGACCTGCTGATGCAACCGCGATTCATGCTAACCGAAGGGCTCGCCGCGGCCACGACCGTGATTTCCGCCTACGCCGCCTTCTGCGCCGGTCGCCCGGACCAGCCAGCGTGGAAACTCTTCATGCCGGTGGCGGCGTTTGTCGTATGGCTGGCTGAGTTGGGGCGGCAGTGTTTCGTGCTCTCGGTGCAAACAAACGGCGCCGCGCTTGTGTTGCATGCTGACTGGCTGTGCGTGCCCGCCATCGCCATGACCGCGCTGGTCCCCGCCGCGGCTATGGTGTGGCTGCTGCGCCGTAGCGCCAAATTCCGGCCCGCTCATGCCTGCCTGTGCGGCCCCATGGCGGCGGCCGCCGCCGCCGAACTCGTTCTTCCGCTGTTCCATGCGGCCGACACGATGATGATGGTGCTGGTCTGGCAGATGGGCAGCGTCGTGCTATTCACTATGCTCGGAGCGGCGGCGGCGAGGCTGGGGTTAAGTACATTTGGATAGAGCATGTTCTACCACTTGCGCCGAGAAGCTGCCGGTGGCCTTAGCGTTTTGAGAAGCTGATGAGTAGTCGGCCACATTCAAGCGGGGCCAAGCCCCTGATTGCGCACCCGCAAGGGGTGCGCTTTTTGGCGATCCGCCAAGCGGATCGCTATTTCGCCGGGCCTTCGCCCGGCTTTCCGTCAGTTCCGCCCAGTTCTAATCCGCCCCATCTCCGTCCAATTCCGCACTGCCCTCTCCCGCCTTCCTTGCGCCCTTCCCCGCACCAGCTTTTGTCTTGGCTTTCCCGGCCCGCTTGCGCATGACATTGATGGCGGTGGCATCGAGCGTGTTCTTCAGATGGATCGCATAATGCTTCTCGATCATCTCAACCGAGGTGCGGCAATTTTTGGCGACCTGATAAATATCCGCCCCTTCCATCAGCCGCATGCAGATATAGGTATGGCGCAAACTATAGGCGGTCCGAGCCTTGCCATCCCGGTCCAGCTTCAATCCGGTGCGCGCCAGCAGATTATTGAACAGCTTGATGTGATTCCCCGGGAAGACCAGATCCGTCGCCCCCGGATATTCGGGCGCGGACGGGACAGGTGCGTCCCCGCCAGTCCTGCGCCGGTGCTGCCGCTCCCGGCGGGATTCCGCCTGCACCGGCTTGGCCCGCGCCAGCAGCCGCTGATAAACCCGCACCGCCCCCGGCATACTCTTGCAATGCCCGACCCCGCGCTTGCCGCGAACCTCGATCTCCAGAAGCTCCTGCTTGCCGTCACCCTCGGCAATCGTCACATCCCGATGCTGCAGATTAAACGCCTCATCCGGCCGCAACCCGGTATTGGCCATGAACAGCACGAAGTCATAAACCTGCTCAGCATTCCACTTGAGGTGTGAGCGGAACGGTTCCTTCGCATAAGCCCGCGCCGCCTCGTAAAGCTGCTTATATTCCTCGGGGCTGAACCAGGGCCGGTGGGTGATTTTGCCCTGGGTCCGGTAAGGCGGCGTCAAATCCGGCAGATACTCCAACCAGCCATGGCGGATGGCGGTTTTGAGCACCATGCGCAGCGTCACCACCTCATCGTGCAGCGTGCTGCGGGCCGGCGGCTTGGCCTTGGGCTTATGCTGACTTTTGGAGTGAGGGTTGGGCGCCGCATAGCTGGTCATCCGATGCACCCGGTATTCCTGCACCTTGCCGGGCGTCACCTTGTCCAACGGCAACGCCCCAAAGAACGGCAGCAGATGCACCCGCAACCGGATCCCATGGCTCTCGGTCCATTTCTCGGAGCGCTCGCCCTCGGTGATGACGCCATATTCCTTCAGGAACTGCTCCGCCGCCTTCCTGAAGGTCGGACGGTCATTCAACACACCCGCTTCGGCCTGGCCGTGCAGTTTGAAGTACCAGCTCTCCGCCGCCTTGGCGGCCAGCTCCTGGCCTTCCTGCTTGGTACTGAATTGTCGCTGCTTTCCGCCAACAGACGCCCGCGCCTGCCAGAAGCGGCTATTGCCGCGCTGATAAATCTGAACCTTTCCACCCAACAGCTCGACGGTCGGCATGACACCCCCTTGCGCATAACGCGCTCCGGTTGCGGATCATTGGCGGACCACGACCATAGGCCATCAGGTTTGGGAATCCGAGTTAAATTACCCTAAGACTGCCCTAGTGCGCTGGACAGCAAAAAGCCGCCTTTCGGCGGCTTTAATGTTTTGATTTCGTTTGATTTTATGGTTGCGGGACCTGGATTTGAACCAGGGACCTTCAGGTTATGAGCCTGACGAGCTACCGGGCTGCTCCACCCCGCGTTGGTATGATTAAAAAACCGCCCTTGATTTTGTCTTGGGCGGTTTTTTGTATTGATAGTCTGGAAGACCTGGCGGCGACCTACTCTCCCGTGCCTTAAGACACAGTACCATGGGCGCTGGGGGTTTTCACGTCCGAGTTCGGGATGGGATCGGGTGGGGGCTCCCCGCCGTAGCCACCAGGTCATCCAAACCACACTGATAATGATGTTTATCAGGGTGTTGGTTCTGGTTTTTGTTATGTGTGCTGTGGATGATTTCCATGCATGATGTTGATCGAGCCTATCGAGCGATTAGTACTGGTTAGCTTCGTGCGTTACCGCATTTCCACACCCAGCCTATCGACGTGATGGTCTTTCACGGCTCTCGGGGAGACCTGGTTTTGAGGTAAGTTTCCCGCTTAGATGCTTTCAGCGGTTATCTTTTCCATACTTAGCTACCCGGCTGTGCCACTGGCGTGACAACCGGTGCACCAGAGGTATGTTCATCCCGGTCCTCTCGTACTAGGGACAAATCCTCTCAAGTCTCCAACACCCACGGCAGATAGGGACCGAACTGTCTCACGACGTTCTAAACCCAGCTCACGTACCACTTTAATCGGCGAACAGCCGAACCCTTGGGACCTGCTCCAGCCCCAGGATGTGATGAGCCGACATCGAGGTGCCAAACCTCCC
>JAGWOU010000002.1 GCA_028870815.1 Rhodospirillales bacterium
TCATACATCTCGGAGGAGAAATCGATCTGTTTGGCGCGTTCCGGCGTCACGGTCATGGAGGAGAGAATCGCGTCGAACTTGCGGGCTTCGAGGGCGGGGATGATGCCGTCGAAAGCCTGGCTGACGAACACGCATTTCACTTTCAACTCGGAGCAGATGGCCTTGCCGAGATCAATATCGAAGCCTTGGAAGGCTCCGGACGGGGAGAGCGATTCGAAGGGCGGATAGGTAGCATCCACCCCGAATTTGATTTCCGTGAACGCCTTGGCCGAGGCGGCTACCGGCATGGCCATGCCGAGCACGCAGAACGCGGCGAGGGCCGGTGCGAAAAGTTTTTTCATATTATCTCCCATGTTGAAAAGATCCTTGGTCCGGCCCGCCTGCCGGATCGAGGATTGAGAGACATTACCCGATTAAAACCGCAGCGCAACGGCAGAATTATTCGATCGGAATGCTGTGGAGTTGCGTCTTATCAAGGCAAGTTGGTCGCATTGCGGTAAGTTGTGGGCTGGCCTGCCTGTTATGCAGGCATGGTTTAAGGGGCAAAAGCAGTTTGTGGGGTTGGCTCTGGACGTCTGAAATGATATAATATATCATTATGTCCCGCAACGCTGAGAGTTGAGACTGAATGCTGAGCAGACTGGGTTTGGGCGCCGTGCTGGCGCTGGCGGGGCAGATGGCCATGGCGCAGCCGGTGCTGCGTGCGGTGGGGCTGGAAAGCCAGTATGCCGATGTTCTGGCACAGATCGGTGGACCGTATGTGAAGGTTTCCGCCATCCAATCCAACCCCAATACCGACCCGCATGAGTTTGAGGTGACGCCAAGCGTGGCGCAGATTTTTCAACGCGCCGATCTCGTGGTGGAGAATGGGCTTGGCTATGATGGCTGGGCGGCGGAGATGTTGGAAGGCACGCATGCGAAGGTGCTGAGTGCGCAGAAATTGCTGAACCTGCCTGACGATACGCCAAACCCGCATCTATGGTACCGTACGGATACCATGCCCGCCGTGGCCGCCTCCGCCGCCTCGTTTTTCGAGGCGAAGGACCCGGCGCACAAGGCGGTGTATGCGGCAAATCTGAAAAAATTCGATACGTCCCTGGTGCCCTGGAAGCGCGCGTTGGCGCAGGTGAAGGCGAAATATGCCGGGGCGCCAATTGCCGTGACGGAGCCGGTGGCGGATTATATGCTGCAAGAGGCCGGACTGAAGATCATGACGCCGCTTTCCTTCGAGCTTTCGATCATGAACGATACCGACCCGTCGCCCCAGGATGTGGCGGCGGAGGAGGCGTTGCTGCGTGGCCGCAGGGTGCGGGTGTTTGCTTATAACGAGCAGGTGACGGATCCGCAGACGCAATCTCTGCTGACTCTGGCAAAACGGCATGATGTGCAGGTTTTGCCCGTGTATGAGCTGATGCCGGCCAGCGCCGCGCATTATCAGGACTGGATGATGCAGACGACGGAAGCACTCAACCAGGCGTTGGCGGCCAGCGCGAAGTGAGCGAGGCGGCTCTCGAAGTTTCGGGGCTGAGCGTCTCGCAAGGCGGGCAGGAAGTGCTGCGGGGGGTTGGGTTTCAACTGCCGCGCGGGGCGTTCTGCGGGCTGATCGGTTCCAACGGCGCGGGCAAAACCACGCTGTTGCGGGCGATTCTAGGACTGCTGCCCTCGCAAGGGGAGATCAAGGCTGGCGGGCGCATCGGCTATGTGCCGCAGAAAATCCTGTTCGAGCCTGATCTGCCCGTGCGGGCGCAGGATTTCGTGGCGCTGGGGCTGGATGGGCACCGCTTCGGGCTGGCGTTTCCCTCCCGGGCGCGGGCTGAAAAAGTGGAGGCGGCACTTCGGGCCGTGGAGGCCGAGGGGTTCGCGGGGCAACGCATCGGGCGGCTTTCCGGCGGGCAGCAGCAGCGGGTGATGATCGCGCATGCGCTGGTGCGTTCGCCTGATCTGCTGCTGTTGGATGAGCCTTTGGCGAATCTGGACATCAAGGCGGCGGCGGAGATTATCGCACTGCTGAAGCGGCTGAGCCAGGAAAGCGGGATGACGGTGCTGCTCTCGGCGCATGACATGAACCCGCTGCTGCCGGTGATGGACCGAATTCTGTATCTGGCGGGAGGCAGCGCGCTGTGCGGCCCAGTGCAAGAGGTGGTGAGCACCGAGGTGCTTTCTGCGCTGTACGGATATCATATCGACGTGATCCGCGTGCATGGGCGGGTGTTGGTCGTCGCTGGAAGCGGCGACGGCCATGACCACCGTCATGACCATGAGCATGTGACGGCCATTCCCTGATGCTGGAATTCCTGCAAAGCGGCCCGGTGCAGAGCGCGTTGTTGTTGAGCGCCGCCGCCGCATTGTTGTGCGGAGCGCTGGGTCTGTTCACGGTGCTGCGCGGCCAGGCCTTTGCCGGCCATGCGCTGGCGGATGTGAGCAGCGCTGGCGGTGCGGGCAGCTTGCTGTTCGGGATATCGCCGTTGCTGGGGTTTCTGCTGTTCGGCGTGGCGGGGGTAGCGGGGCTAGAGATTTTGCAGCCCCGCCGGGCTGCCGGACGGGATGAGGCGGCGGGCATTTTGCTTGGCGCCGGGCTGGGGGGTACGGCGCTGCTGCTGCATTTTTGCGTCACCACCCACGGAGCCGCGGGGACCGCGCAGGCAGTGATGTTCGGGGCAATGTTCTCCACCCCGTCCGATACCGCGCTCTGGTCCTGCCTGCTGGCGGGCGGGTGTTTGGCGGTGCTGGCACTTATTGCCCGGCCGTTGCTGCTGGCCTCGTTAGATGAGGAACTGGCGCGTGTGGCCGGGGTAAGGCTGCGTGCGCTGGGGCTGGTGTTTCTGCTGCTGCTGGCGCTGGGGGTGACTTTGGCGGCGATGACGGTGGGGGCGATTTTGGCGACGGCCCTGCTGATTGGCCCTGCGGCAGCGGGGTTGCGGCTGGCGCGCGGGCCCTTGGCGGCGGCGTTGCTTTCAATGGCGCTGGGGCTGGCAGCGTGTTGGGGCGGGATTGTGCTAGCCTATGAATCTTATGGATGGATACCGGGGCGCACCTGGCCGGTAAGCTTCTTCATCGTGGCGTTGCTGCTGTTGTTTTACGCCGCTGCCGGGTTGAGGCGCCGGGCATGAGCTACCTCGTGGAAATCTGGCTGGCGGTGGGGCTGGTGGCGCTGGCGGCGGGGGCGGCTGGCTATATTGTGGTGATTCGCCGGGCCGGATTCGCGGCGCATGCCCTGCCGATGGCGGCGTTCCCCGGCGCGGCGGCGGCGTCTCTGTTCGGGTTTCCGCTCTGGGCCGGGCTGGCGGGGGTCGCGCTAAGTGGCGCCGGGCTGCTGGCCCTGGTGCAACGCACCGCGCGGCGGGATGCCGCAACGGCGCTGCTGCTGGCGCTGCTGCTGGCGGTGGGGGCGTTGTGTCTTTCGCTCTCCGGCCATTATGCGGGCTCGGTTTATGGGCTGCTATTCGGGCAGGTTTTCGCGCTGGGCACGGAAGATTTGCCTGTGCTGGGGGTGATCGGGCTTTGCGTGCCGGTGCTGCTGTTTCTGGCGCTGCGGCCATTAAGTCTCTCCGCGCTGTCGCCGGAATTGATGCGCGTGCAGGGCGGCCGGCCCTTCGCAATGGAGGTTTTTTTCCTCGCGGTGCTGGCCCTGGCGGCGGGGTTTGCCGTGCCGGTAACGGGGGCGCTCTTGGTCTTTAGCTTGATGCTAGGGCCGGGGGCAGCGGCGGCGCGGCTGTGTGGCAGCCCTTTGCCCGGGCTGGCTTTGGCCATGGGCCTGGCACTGGGTCTGGCCTGGGCGGGGCTGGGTCTGGCTTTTTTGACGGACTGGCCGGTAGGATTCTTTACCGGTGTTGGCGCGGCGGCGATTTATTTGCTGGTGCGGGTCAAGACGGGTTAGCAGCGCAGGCGGCGCAAAGCCCTTCCACCTCAACCACCGCGCGGGTGGGGGAGAAGCCGTGTTTGGCGGCGGCTTTGGTTAACGCTTCCGAAACGCCGTGATCCTCTATCTCGATGACGGCGCCGCAGGCTTTGCAGATCAGAAATTGCGCGTCCGCGTGGTGATGGTCGGCTTCGGCGCAGGGCACGAAGGCGTTCAACCGCTCGATTTTATGGATCAGCTTGTTTTCGAGCAGGAATTCAAGCGAGCGGTAGATGGTGGGGGGCACAGCGGATTTGCGGATGGGCTTTAGCCGGTCCAGTAGCTGATAGGCCGTAACCGGCGTTTCCGCTTGCAGAATGAGTGCCAGCACATCCCGCCGTAAGGCGGTGAGCTGCGCGCCATTCTCGGCGCAGGCTTGCTCAGCCGCCTTCAGCTGGGAGGGAATATCCCGGTGATGGGTTGCGGCATCGTGCGGCATAACTGGAATGTAGGCGATCCGTGGCTGGCCTGCCAGCGACCGTGTGTTCTGGATGGCGATATCAATTTGTGATGACGGCATTATTGCTCCGTAAGGTTAAGCCTTGGTAACACAAGCCGTGGGTTCGGTTTTCAAAATCGCTGGGGCCAGCATTGCCGTGGGCTGCTTGGTCCTGGGCTGCAAAATGCTTGCCGCGGCGGTGAGTGGCAGTACCGCATTGTTTTCCGACGCGCTTGAAAGCGTGGTGAATGTCATCTCCTCGGGTATGGCGCTTTATGCGCTCTATATCGGCGCCAAGCCGGCGGATGCCACGCACCAATATGGCCATGCCAAGGCGGAACTGATCAGCGCCATTGCGACGGGGGCGATGATTTTGATTGCCGCGCTGGCGATTTTCCAACGCGCGGTGTTCGAGCTGCTCGATCCCAGGCCCCTGATGCCGCTGGTCGGCGGGCTCGGTCTGGGTCTGCTTCTTAACGGGTTGGCCGGGGTCGTTAATCTCGGCTGGGCGCTACATCTGAAACGGGTGGCGCGGCGTGAGCTTTCACCCGCGCTTGCCGCGGACGCACAGCATCTCATCAGCGATGTGCTGACAACACTGGGCATTGTGGTGGCGCTGCTAGGGGCGGGGCTATTGAATTGGCCGATTCTTGATCCGCTGGTGGCGCTGGCCATCGCCGGGCAGATCACCATGATGGGCGGACGGACAGTGCTGGCCTCCATCAGCGGACTGCTGGACGAGGCGCCGCCGCCGGAAGTAACCGCGCGGGTTGGGGAACTGGTACGGGACCATGCTTCGGGCGCGATCGAGGCGCATGATTTTCGGATGCGCCAGGCCGGTGTTTCAAGTTTTCTTGAATTCCATCTTGTGGTGCCGGGTGCGATGAGCGTGGATGCGGCGCATGTGATCTGCGACCGGATCGAGGCGGCTTTGAAACAGGAACGGCCAGGGTTGATTGTAACCATCCATGTAGAGCCAGAAGCGAAGGCGAAGCACGAAGGCGTGCTGGTGAGGTGAGCCAGCAGGCATTGATTCAGCCGGCGCGGCTGTCTCCGGTGTTTTTGAGCGGCACGCTCCTCGCGGCCAGAGCATCCTTGCGAGCCGGCGCGGAAGACCGGCTGGCGGTTGAAGCGCCGCGAGCTGGCGGTTGGCCCTGGCGCTTCGCGGCGATGGCGGGGGCGGCGCATCTTGCCCTGGCGGTGCTGCTGGTGTTGGCGGGGCGGCTGTATCTGCCGCCATCACCGCCGGAACCGGTTTCAATCCAGGTTGTTTCCGAGACTGTTCCGCAGGGCACAAGCGTTGCGCAGCCAGCCTTGCCGCCACAGCCACATCCTAGTTCCGCTCCCGCGCCACAGCCTTTGCCAGAGCCCCCGCCGCCAATGCCCAGTCTGGCCCCGCCCGCGCCGCGCGGCCCCGTGGCGGAATTGCCGCTCCCGCCGCCCGCAGCGCCACCGGCCCCGCAGGTTTCCTCCGTGCCCAAGCCAGCCACCCCGGCCGCAAAAGGGGCCAGGATAAAAGCACTGAAGACGGCAAGCGTGACCGTGGCGGTGACGCATCCGGCCGTGCCCTTCGCGGATAATCAGGCGCCGGATTACCCGCAAGCCGCGATTGATGCGGGAGAGCAGGGGGTGGCGCGCTTCGTGCTGCGCCTTGGCGCCGATGGGCGCGTGCAGAATTTCCAGCTGACTCAAAGCAGCGGCTATGCGGACCTTGATGCCAACGTGCGCGCCGCGGCAATGGGTTGGCGCTATCAGCCCGCCATGCGCAATGGTATTGCGGTGCCGTCAACCGTGCGGTTTTTTGTGAGGTTTTCGCCGCATTAGAGCGCGATGATTGGGAAGAGGTGGATTCACGGTTTAGGTTGGGACATTCCCATGACTCAACCTAAACCGACCCGGCTCTAGGCCCGCTTGCCGGGCGACGCGCGCGTGCTAGGTTTCGGGCATGCATCTTACCCAGCCTCATGATACGCCGGCGTCGGCGCAAATTGATTTCAACCAGTTTCTGGCAGTGGACATCCGCATCGGCACGGTGGTGGCGGCGGAGCCATACCCCGAGGCGCGTAAACCTGCCTACAAGCTCTCTATCGATTTCGGTCCAGGCATTGGGGTGAAGCGCTCCAGCGCGCAGATTACGAAGCACTATACGCTGGAGGCATTGGTGGGGCGGCAGGTGGCGGCGGTGGTGAATTTTCCGCCCCGGCAGATCGGCAAGTTCATGTCCGAGGTGCTGACTTTGGGTTTCCCGGATGCAGCGGGTGAGGTGGTATTGTTCGCGCCTGACCAGGACGTGCCGAACGGCGCTAGGCTGTTCTGAACTTAAGCCACCAGCGTCGCCTGGCGGCTGGCGAAGCGCGCCCATTCATCGGCGGCGTCTTCGTCAAACAGCTCGGTAAGTTTGCGCATCATCGTGCCGCCCAGTTCCTCGGCATCCACGATGGTCACGGCGCGGCGGTAATAGCGTGTCACGTCGTGCCCAATGCCGATGGCGATCAGTTCCACGGCGTCCCGTGTCTCGATCTCCCTGATCACGTCTCGCAAATGCCGTTCCAGGTAATTGCCGGGATTGACCGAGAGGGTTGAATCGTCAACCGGCGCGCCATCTGAGATGACCATGAGAATCCGCCGGTGCTCCGGCCGGTTCAGTAGGCGCTTATAGGCCCAGAGCAGGGCTTCGCCGTCGATATTTTCTTTCAGCAGCCCTTCGCGCAGCATCAGCCCGAGATTCTTGCGGGCACGGCGCCAGGGCATGTCGGCGGCCTTGTAGATGATGTGGCGCAGATCGTTCAGCCTGCCGGGGTGGTTGGGCTTGCCCGCCTGCACCCAGGCCTCGCGGCCTTGCCCGCCTTTCCAGGCGCGAGTGGTGAAGCCCAGCACTTCCACCTTCACCGCGCAGCGTTCCAGCGTGCGGGCCAGAATGTCCCCGCACATCGCCGCCACGGTGATCGGCCGGCCGCGCATGGAGCCGGAATTGTCGATGAGCAGCGTCACCACCGTATCCCGGAAATCCGTGTCCAGCTCGCGCTTATAGGTGAGGGCCAGAAGCGGGTCGACGATGACACGGGAGAGGCGCGCCGGGTCCAGCGTGCCTTCCTCCAGATCGAATTCCCAGGCGCGGGTTTGCTGGGCCAGCAGGCGGCGTTGCAGCCGGTTGGCGAGTTTGGAAACCACAGCCTGCAAATGCTGCAATTGCTGGTCGAGTTGCATGCGCAGCCGGCCCAATTCATCCGGGTCGCAAAGATCCTCGGCGTTCACCTCCTCGTCGAAGGCGCGGGTGAAGGCGCGGTAGGCGGCTTTGTCATCGCCCGGTGCCGCGGTGCGTTGCTGCTGGGGGCCAGCCGGGGCCTCGCCTCCGTCGGAGGCATCCTCGGCGTTCTCATCGGCGTCGCCCGCCTCCTCGGAACCGTCGCTCTCTGCTATGTCCGCGGAGGCAGATTCCATCTGGGACTCATCCGGCGTTGAGTCGCCTTCGGCTTCCCGGGATTGATTCTGCTGCGGAGCTTCATCATTTTGGCCGGCTTCGTCCTCTGCGTCCTCGTCTTCGCCCGGCTCGGCCTCTCCTTCGGCGAGATCGACCGCCGCCAGCAAACGCCGCGCCACCGTAATGAATTCGCCTTGGTCGTTGCGCGCGGTCGCAAGGTCGTCAAGGGCTTGCTCGGCCAACGGGTCCAGCGTGCCACGCCACAGGTCGAGCACGTCTTTCACGGTGTCGGGAATCGAACCGGGGTCCATGCGCTCGCGCGCCAGCAGCGAGAGGGCGATGGGCAGGGGCAATTGATCGCGTGACGACATCCGGGTCAGCCCGGCCACTTCACATTCCTCGCCAAGCTTGCCGCGCAGATTGGCCGCCACGCCCGCCATATATTCCGAGCCGACGATCTCAACCCGCGCCTGCTCCAGCGCGTCGAACGCCTCCTTGCCACCGCGCGAATGCGGGGCACGGGCATTGTGCAAGCTGTCATCGTGGTAGCGCAGCCGCAGGGCGATGGCATCCGCCGCGGCGCGCAGCTTGGCCATCTCCGGCGCCGCCAGTGTGCGGGAAGGTGCCGGCAAACGCGCGCGCTTGCCGGCAAGCCCGGACGGGCCAGGCTGATAAGCCACCTGCACATCCGCGTTATGCGCCATGGCGCGCAGCGTGCCCGTGATCGCCCGCTTGAAATCCTCGGCCTTGCTCTGGTCCTGCTTGCCGCTCATCTTGCCGCTCCTGGCGCGTCAGGCGCTTTTGCGCAGGCCGGTCGGAATTTCCTCGTTGAAGCAACGCTGATAATATTCCGCCACGGTCTGGCGTTCCGCCTCGTCGCATTTATTCAAGAAGCTGAGGCGGAAGGCAAAGCCGATATCGCCAAAGATACGGGTGTTTTCGGCCCAGGTGATAACGGTGCGCGGTGACATGACGGTCGAGAGATCGCCCGCGATGAAGCCGGCGCGGGTGAGGTCCGCCAGCGCCACCATGGCACCCACGCGCTTCTTTGCGGCTTCGTCCTTCGGGTCGTAGCCCATTTTCGCCATCACGATGCCAACTTCCTGCGTATGCGGCAGATAGTTCAGTGTGGCGACAACGTTCCAGCGGTCCATCTGGCCCTGATTGATCTGCTGGGTGCCGTGGTAAAGCCCCGTGGTGTCGCCCAACCCCACCGTGTTGGCGGTGGCGAACAGGCGGAAAGCCGGGTGCGGGCGGATGACGCGGTTCTGGTCCAGCAGCGTCAGTTTACCCTCCACTTCCAGCACGCGTTGGATGACGAACATCACATCCGGCCGGCCGGCATCGTATTCATCGAACACCAAGGCGCAGGCATGTTGCAGGGCCCAGGGGAGAATGCCCTCGCGGAATTCCGTCACCTGCTTGCCGTCCTTCAGCACGATCGCATCTTTGCCGACGAGGTCGATACGGCTGATATGGCTGTCCAGATTCACGCGAATGCAGGGCCAGTTGAGGCGGGCTGCCACCTGCTCGATATGGGTGGATTTGCCGGTGCCATGATAGCCCTGCACCATCACGCGGCGGTTGAAGGAGAAACCGGCGAGGATGGCGAGCGTGGTCTCGCGGTCGAACCGATAAGATGTGTCGATCTCCGGCACATGCTCAGTGCGGGTGGAAAAGGCTGGCACCTCCATGTCTGATTCAATGCCGAAGACCTCGCGCACCTTCACCGTGATATCCGGCAAATCAATCGCCGAGGTCGGCAGGGGGCGGGCTTGGGTCATCACGGCGTCGTTCATACAGTCCATTCCTATCAATCGCGTCTCGGCGCACGGGCCCGTGCGCTTGGCAGCCCCGCTTATGGGGCCGATGCTTGCGCTTCGGGGTGCCGGGACGGGGTCAGTTTGCCACGTAGGGCCGCGTAAGCAAGGTTGATCGTCTTTAAAATTTCCTCGGCCTTGCGGTCGCCATGGTTGGCATCCGGGTGGTGGCGCTTAACCAGCTCCTTGTAGCGGGTCTTCACCACTTCCAGCGTCACAGGCCAGGAGAGGCCGAACACCTGCAAGGGCTCGCGCAGCTCAGCCGGCGTGCCCGGATCGGGCGCTTTCTTGGGGCGCTTGCCAAAGGCGAAGGCATGCAGCTCAGCCTCGATCGCTTCCTCCAGCCGCGCTGCTTTGCCGTTCTGCCCCAGCGGCCAGGTGGGGCGCTGCCACGAGGAATCAGCGCGGGTCGCGGCCTCGATCTCATCGGCGGACATGCCCTTGTAGTAATCCCACGAGGCATTATAGGCGCGCACATGTTCCAGGCAGAACCAGTGGAATTCCCGCAATGCCGAGCGGGATTTGGGGGCGCGGTATTCCCCCGCCAGCCGGCAGCCAGGGCTTTCGCAGGGCTGGCCGTTGGCGGCAGGGTCTGGCGCATAGGCGCGGCGCCGGTTCTGCGGCTTGTCGTCGGACGAAATCATGCGCCTAATGTGCGCCCTTGAGCGCCGCGCGGCAACAGAGCTTTATGCCGGCATGCGTGCGGCGCGGGACAGACAACGGAGGATGCGATGAGCAGGGTGGAACGGATGAAAGCAACATTGGAGGCGGCTTTTCAGCCCGCTGTCTTGCAGATTGAGGATGAAAGCCGCCGCCACGCCAACCATGCCGGGCGCAACGGCCTGCCGGCGGGCGAAACGCATTATGCGGTGACGATGGTTTCCGCCGCCTTCGCCGGGCTTTCCCGCGTGGCGCGCCAGCGCGCGGTGAACGAAGCCCTGGCCGGGGAGTTTTCCACCGGCCTGCATGCGCTTTCTCTCTCCCTGCGCACGCCTGAGGAAATGGCGGGCGCTTAATTGCGCCCGTAATTATCTTCCAGCCGCACGATGTCGTCCTCGCCCAGATAGGCGCCGGACTGCACTTCGATCAGCGTGAGCGGAATCTTGCCCGGATTATCCAGCCGGTGCACGCAGCCGAGCGGCAGATACACGCTCTCATTCTCCCGCAAGAGGATATGCTCCTCATCGCGGGTGACGAGGGCGGAGCCCGCCACCACCACCCAATGTTCGGCGCGGTGGAAATGCTTCTGCAGTGAGAGCTGACGGCCGGGCCACACAACGATGCGCTTCACCTGGAAACGGTCGCCCTGGATCAGGCTTTCATAGAAGCCCCAGGGGCGGTAGGTGCGGTTGTGGCTCTCGGCCTCAGGGCGTTTCAGCACCTTCAGCTTATCGACGATTTTCTTGACGTTTTGGGCCTCGCGCTTATGCGCCACCAGCACCGCATCCTGGGTGGTGACCACGACGAGATCCTCCACCCCCAGCAGGGCGGTCAGCATCCCGTCCGACCGTGCATAACAATTGACGCTGCCTTCCAGCACCACATCGCCGAGGGCGAAATTGCCGGCACTGTCACGCGGGGCGATATCGGCCAGGGCCGACCAGGAGCCGACATCCGACCAGCCGAGGGAGGCAGGTACAACGGCGGCCTTCTTCGTCTTTTCGGCGATGGCGTAGTCGATGGAGATATCGGGTGCGGCGGCGAAGGCGGCTTCGTCCAGCCGGATGAAGTCGAGATCCGTCTTGCGTCCGGCGATGGCTTTTTCCGCTGCCTCCAGCACATCCGGTGCCAGGGCGCGCATTTCCTCAATCAGCACATCCGCGCGGAACACGAACATGCCGGAATTCCAGAGGTGGCCGCCTTCCTCCAACATGGCGGCGGCGCGGGCGGCGTCCGGCTTTTCGATGAAACGCTCCAGTTTGTGCACGCCGGAGAGCCCTTCCAGCGCGGTGCCCTGGGCGATGTAGCCATAGCCTGTCTCGGGTGCTGTGGGCTGCATGCCGAAGGTGACGAAATACCCGGCGCGCGCGGCGGCGGTGGCGTTGGCCAATGCCGCGTGCAGGGCGGGCACGTCTTGAATCGCCGCGTCCGCGGCCATGATCCAGAGCACGGCTTGCGGGTTGGTTTCAGCGGCCAGCAGGGCGGCGGCGGCGATGGCCGGGGCGGAATTGCGGCCCACCGGCTCCAGCAGCACTCGCGGAGACTGAATTCCGGCGTCGCGCAATTGCTCGGCGACGACGAAGCGATGGTCCTGGTTGGCGACGATGATGGGCGAGGCGAAGCCCGGCCCCGCGGCGCGCAAGGCGGTTTCAGCCAGCAGCGAGGTTTCGGATATCAGCGGCCAGAACTGCTTTGGGAAGCTTTTACGCGAGACGGGCCAGAGCCTGGTGCCCGAGCCGCCGCATAGAATGACCGGAACCAGTGTTTCCTCTGTGGCCTGACTTGTCATGATAACTCCCTTGTTCAACCACGAGTTAAACCTTGCGCCTGGAATCTGTCCAGCGAGGCTGGCAGAGTGCGTGGCATGACATACGCTATCCGTCCGATCCGTTTGCAGGATATGGCTACGCCTGAGTTTGCCGCCGTTTTGGCCTTGCGCCCGGTGATTTTATTGCCCCTGGGCAGCCATGAGGACCATGGTCCGCATCAGCCAATGGGGGATTTTATACTTTCGGATATGCTGGCCGAGAGGATCGCACGGCGGGCGAGTGAACAAGGCACTGCCTGTTTTGCAGCACCTGGTCTGCCCTTTGGCGTGGCGGATTATTTCGGCTCCAGCCCTGGCGGGCTGGCTTTGGCGCCGGAGACCTTCCGGCGCGTGCTGACGGATTTGTTGGACGGGCTACTGCGCCACGGGCTGACCCGTATCGTGATCCTCAATGCCCATGGCGGCAATGTGCCGGTGATTCACGAAGTGACGCTGGCGCTGCGCAAGCGGGAGAGAGTGGTGGTGCCGTCCTTCTATCTCTGGAAGATTGCCCGGCAATTGATGGAACGGCGCGTGCAAGGCGCGGCGCGGTTCGGCCATGGGGCAGAGCCGCTGCTTTCACTGAACATGGCGCTGCGGCAGGATTGTGTGCGCCCTGGCGCGGCCACCGCCGAGGGCGGCGCGTTGCTGGGCCTGAAAGTGAAGGATTTCGGCGTGCTGGATTTCGAGGGGCTGAGTGTGGAAGCGCCGGTGGAATTCGATGCCGTGCCGAAAGCGGCGGTTGAAGTGGCGTGGACGGCGGGAAGCGCGGAACTTGGCGCGGCTGTGGCCGATGATCTGGTGGAAGCGGCGGCGCGGTTCGTGTCGCACGCCGCCGCCCATATAGGCTAAACTGCGGCGAGCGAGGCTTCCAGAATATCCATGCCTTCCTCCAGCAGCGCGTCGGAGATGGTGAGCGGCATGAGCAGGCGGATGGCATTGGCGAAGACGCCGCAGGAAAGGAGGATCAGGCCCTTTTCCTTTGCGGTGGCCAGGATCTTCTTAGTGGCATCCGGGTCCGGCTCACCGTTGGTTTTCACCACGTCGAAGGCGATCATCGCGCCGGGGCCGCGAATGCCCGCGATCGGCTGCGTATCGTTGCGCTGAGAGATGGTTTCCAGCCGCGCCTTCATCCGTGCGCCGATCACATTGGCGCGTTCAATAAGGTTTTCCTCGCGGATGACCTCCAGAACCGCCAGGGCGGCGGCGCAACCCAAGGGCGAGCCGGCATAGGTGCCGCCCAATCCGCCTGGCTCGGCGGCATCCATGATCTCGGCTTTGCCGATAACGCCGGAAAGCGGGAAACCGCCGGCCAAGGATTTGGCGATGGTCATAAGGTCCGGGCGGATCGCGCTATGCTCGATGGCGAACATCTTGCCGGTGCGGGCAAAACCGGTCTGCACCTCGTCGGTGATGAGCAGGATGCCGTGCTGGTCGCAGATCTTGCGCAGGCCCACCAGCAGTTCTTCCGGCGCGGGCAGGAAGCCTCCCTCGCCCTGCACGGGCTCGATGGTGATGGCGGCTACGCGCGAGGGCTCGATATCCGCGCGGAACAGCATCTCGATATATCTCAGCGACTCTTCCACGGTCACGGCGAATTGCTCGTGCGGGAAGGGCACGTGGTAGATTTCCGCCGGCATCGGGGCGAATTTTTTCTTGTAAGGTAATACTTTGCCGGTCATCGCCATCGTCAGCATCGTGCGGCCATGATACCCGCCGGCGAAAGTGATCACGCCGGGGCGGCCGGTATGGGCGCGGGCGATCTTCACGGCGTTTTCCAGTGCCTCGGCGCCGGTGGTGAAAAAGATGGTTTTCGCTGGGCCTTCTATGGGCGCCAGGGCGTTCAGCTTCTCGGCCAGCTCGATATAGCTGTCATAAGGCGTGACCTGAAAACAGGTATGGGTGAAGGCGTCCAACTGCTTCTGCACCGCGGCGATCACCTTGGGGTGGCGGTGGCCGGTATTGAGCACGGCGATGCCGCCCGCGAAGTCGATATAGCGCTTGCCTTCGATATCCCACAGCTCGGCGTTTTCCGCCTTGGCGGTGAACACCGCATGTGCATTGCCCACGCCACGCGGCACAGCCGCCATGCGGCGGGCCATCATCTCGCTGTTCGTGCTCATAGTGATCGAGTCTCCCTCTCGCAGTTCGTTTAAGATTATAAACAGTCGTGAGGCTCGTGGCCAGATGTTTCGGCTATGTGTTTTGGTTAGGTTTTTGCTTGGCTGGTCGGCATTTTTAGGAAACCTCCGGCATCCGGCTCGGGGCAGGGTGTGGTTTCGATTCTAGTCACTTCCGCCCATGGTGGCCCTTCCTGGCAGGCGGCGAGGCAGGTTTGCAGGGCTGTCTCCGGCCCGGAGATAACCGCCTCAACCCGGCCATCGGTAAGGTTTCTCACCCAGCCGGAGAGCCCGTTGGCCTGGGCAAGGCGGGAGAGCCAGTCCCGGAAGCCAACGCCCTGGACGCGACCATGGATAAACAGATGCAGGGCGCTCATGCGCAGGTGAGGCGGATGAAGCGCACGGCATCCGCCACTTCGGCCATGTGGGCGGCGCGCTTCGCGGCTTCGGCCTCGTCCTTGCCCCATTGCTCGGCTTGCCACAATTCGTCCAGCGCGGCGGTGGTGCAGGCGGCTTCCGGGTCCAAGGCGCCTTCAGCGGCGGCGAGGCCGAGTACGAAACTGCCCAGAACCGGGACGAGCACGCCCAGCGCCGCCAGCTCGTCATTGGTGCGGTTGGCGAGCAGCGCCTCCAGCTTGGTTTTGGTCCAGGGCAGTTGGTTCACCGGCATGAGCCCGCTGGTGGTGATGAGGCCGATGCCGTGCGCGGCGTTGAACCAGCGCAGCCAGGGATCCCATTCCGCGTGCTGGCGCGAGACGAGAGGCTCCGGCCCCTCCGCCCGGTAACACAGCAGGTCGTTCAGCCCGTAAGCGGCAAGTTGGGCGATGATATTGGCGCGGTGCGGGGCGATGCGCTCCCGTGCCGTGCAGGCAAGCTGGGTGAGCGGCAGGTCATTGGGTGAGAAATCCGTGCCGGCTTCGTCCCATTCCTGGGCGATGGCCTCGGCCAGCGCCAGGTAGGGCACGGCCAGGGGCGTGCCGCTGGGCATCTTCACCACGCGCTTGTCGAGCTGAACAATGTATAGCCCGGCTTCTTCCAGTGGGGCGGCATGGGACCAGAAACGTTTCATTGGCCAATCAACGAGTTCAAGAGACTGCGAGGGGTGTTCGACGGTTGGGCGCTGGTTGCCGGTGCCGGAGCTGTGGCGGAGTTACTGGGTGGCGCGGCGGGTGCGGGGCCGGGCTGGCCCATCCGCGCCAAACTGAGGGCGGCCGGGCAGATATCCGCATTGCCGCTGCCGCTGCTGCCGGTGAGCGCGCCAATTGCTTGGCCGAACAGGGTGTTGGCACCCAGCGTCTGTTGCAGCGGGCTGCTGGAGAGGCCGGAGGCAGCCTGGGCTGCCGCCGCCACGGCGGATTGTGGCGCGATTCCATAGCTAGGTTTCAGGAATGTGCCGCCAACCTGCACCGGCACGGTGACATTGGAACCCTGAATTTTAAGCCGGGGTTTGAGCACCAGCCCCAGGCTTTCGTCGGCGAAATTCATTGTGCCGCCGCCTTGCATGAGCAGGCGGCTGGAATCGAGGGCGAGCGCCTTCACGGTGCCGCTGCCGTTATTTGAATCCAGGCGCAAAGCGGCGCAGCGCACAGAGACCGGCCCCGGCGAGGCGATGAGGTTTTCCGGCAGCCCCACCGATTGCAGCGCCCCGCCGAAGATATGGCCTATGGCGCTGCCATCCACGACGCCGTTGACGCTGGCGAGGCCGAGCTGCCCAGAGATTGTGGCCAGCATGTCCGGCAGGGTGTTGCCCCTGGCGGAGGCATTCAGTTGCGCCTGGACTGTGCCTTGCGCCGGGGCGGTGATGCCAAACCCGTGCAGAAATGGTCCCAGGGCCAAAGCCGGGGCATTGAATTTCAGCGTTTCGGCGGCGGGGTCCTCGCTGGCATCTATGCTGCCCGAGGCGGAAATGGCGCCGCCCGGAAGCTGGCCGGTGAGCGGGTTGACGGTAAGCACGCCGTTATTCAGTACGGCATGGCCTTGCAGCGCGGTATAGGTTGCGCCGCCATAGGTCAGGCTGTCGGCCTTCACAAGCACATCGGCTGTGGCCTGGCGCAAGAGATTCAGCGGAAGGGCGATATCCGGCACGATCTGGGCGGGTTGGGCCTGGGACGGGGTTGCCGGCGCGGCGGGGGCTGGCTGAGCAGCGGGCCAGGCGGCCAGCAGCGCGTCCAGATTCGCCTTGGCGATTGAAAGGTCTATCTCCAGCTTTGGCGCCGGGTGCAGGGTCAGCTTGGCATCGCCGCCAAAGCTGGCGTTATTCATGGTCGCGGTCAGGCTGTTCAACCCGATGGCCTGTTCCAGCCCCTGGCCGCCGGGGTCGATCAGCGTCGTTTTCACGGCGATGTTCTTCCAGGCCGGAAGCGGTTGGCCAACGGCGGGGGAAAGAACGGAAAGATTCGGGATGGTCAGTGTCAGCGCCATGGCCGCGCCGGTAAGGATCCGTGGGGTCGCGATACCGCCGGTAAGGCTGAGGCTGGCATTGCCGAGGCTTGCGTTCAGGCTTTCGCTGAAATTGGCGGCGGGCGGGTTGGTGGCGGGCAGCAAGGCGGGCGGGATGAAGGCGTCCGGCGCCGTGGTGTCGCCTTGGATTACAAAAGGCAGCTGCCCCAGCGTGCCCTTGGCGCTGAGCGTGGCGGAGCCGCCGAGGGAAGGCATTTCCAGATCCAGCGCGGCGAGGGTAAGGCTGGGGCCCAGGCCGGAAAGCGCGGAGGCGCCGGCCTTGATCGAGACATTGCTAATCGCGGGCAGGGATGAACCCTGATCTTTGATTGTGGCGCTGGCGGTTACATTATGCAGCGCCGGTAGTTGCAGCCCGCCCAGCCAGCTTGGCGGCAGGGCAGCACCCACGGTTTCCAACGCGGGGATGGCTGCGGCAACGCTGACGTTGTAACCGCTGGCGCTTTGCGGGCGGGTGACATTGCCTTGCAGATGTGCGGTGGCCCCCGCGAAGCCGAAGGTGAGATCAACCGGCCAGGGGCTGGAGCCGGTGCCGGTGAGCCGCGCGATTGGACCGACCACGCCTTGCAGGGTGAGCGGCGCGTTGCCGATGGCGGCACTGCCCGAAAGATGCAGCGGCGCGTTGAGCGACGCGGCTTGGCCAGTGAGGCGGGTGAGCTGGATGGTATCCGGCTGGGCGGAGCCTTGCGGGCGGATAACGATCTGCCCATTATCCAGAGCCACCGATTCCAGCGCGAATTTATAGCGCGACGCGGTATTGGCGGGCTGGTTAGCGGCCGCGGGCGGATTGGCGGCGGGCGGTGATGCCGCGTTGCTGAAGTTCCAGTCAGCCTGGCCGGCGGCGTTGCGCTCCAGATAGAGTTTCAGCCCGGAGAGCTTCAGGTTCAACACGTCCACTTGATGACGCAGGAGCGGGATGAGGGCAATTTGCGCTTCCACCTGATCCAAGGTGAGAAGGGAGGGATCGGCATAGCCCGCCGGGTTGGCGAGGCTGAGATCGCTCGCGGCAAGGGTGGGGGTTAGCGACAATTTGAGGCGGATCGGCCCGTTGATGGTGAGGGTGCGGCCGGTGGCCCGCTGCACGGCGGCGACAATCTGCGGCGCATAGGCATTGGGGTTGAACTGGGCGATGAACAGGCCAAGCCCGACCACGGGGACCAGAACGACCACCACGATGATCAGCACGGCAATGCGCAACCAGTTGGCGCGTTGGGGCTTTCGTTGGGAAACCGGTGCTTTATGCCTGTCCATGCGCAGGAAGTAATCGCTTTTTCCTTAATAGACGAGGGGCAAGCTTGTTAAACACCGCAACACGCGCTATGCGCCCCGGCTTGAGTTGCAGGCCAGGCGGCGGGCGTGGTGAAACTGGTAGACACGCCAGATTTAGGTTCTGGTGGCGAAAGCCATGGGGGTTCAAGTCCCTCCGCCCGCACCACCTGAATGTAAGTTTTTGATTTGTTGAGGTTTGTTCGTCCCATGCAGGTTACTGAAACGCTCTCTGACGGCTTGAAGCGCGGCTTTACGGTCGTGGTTCCCGAACCCGAGTTGGCCGCCAAGCGTGAGAAGCGTTTGGCCGAGCTGAGCAAGACGATCCAGATGCCGGGCTTCCGCCCTGGCAAGGTGCCCCTGAACATCGTGAAGAAGCGCTATGGCGATGCCGTGGCCGCCGAGATTCTGGAAGGTGCCGTGAACGACGCGCACAGCCAGTTGCTTTCCGAACGCAACCTGCGCCCGGCCATGCAGCCGAAGCTGGAGATCGTGAAGCCCGGCAAGGACACCGACCTGGAATTCACCGTCGAGATGGAAGTGCTGCCGGAAGTGACCGTGCCGGACCTGTCCGACGTGACGCTGTCCAAGCCCGTCGCCGCCGTGAGCGACGAGAAGCTGGACGAGGCGCTGAAGAACATCGCCGACCAGCGCAAGAGCTTCAAGCCGGTTGAGGAAGCCCGCCCCGCCGCCAAGGATGAGCAGCTGAAGGTGGATTTCATCGGCCGTATCGACGGTGTGGCCTTCGAGGGTGGCACCGCGCAGGACGTGGCGCTGACCGTGGCTGGCCCCGGCTTCATCCCCGGCTTCACCGAGCAGGTTGAGGGCATGCAGGTTGGCGAGACCAAGACCATCACCGTGAACTTCCCCGAGGATTACGGCGCCAAGGACCTGGCCGGGAAGACCGCCGAGTTCGAGATCACTGCCAAGGAGCTGGCGGTGGCCGAGATTCCGGCGATCGACGACGAGCTGGGCAAGGCTGTTGGCCTGGAAGGGCTGGAGCAGCTGAAGGAACGCTTGAAGGAGCAGATCGGCCGCGAGTACGAAGGCATGACCCGCACCAAGCTGAAGCGCGCGCTGCTGGACGTGCTGGCCGAGAAGGCGCAGTTCGAAGCCCCGGTTTCCCTGATTGATGCCGAGTTCAACGCCATCTGGCAGCAGGTGGAGGCCGAGAAGCAGTCCGGCCAGGCGGACCCGGAAGATGAGGGCAAGGACGAGGAGACACTGAAGGCGGAATACCGCGCCATTGCCGACCGTCGTGTGCGGCTGGGCCTGATCGTTGCCGAGATCGGCCGCGCCAACGAGGTGCAGGTGACCGATCAGGAGCTGCAGCGCGCCATGTTTAACGAGGCGATGCGCTACGGCAACCAGGCCATGCAGGTTGTGGAGTTCTTCCGCAAGAACCCGCAGCAGATGGAGCGCTTCCGCGGCCCGATTTTCGAGGACAAGGTGATCGACTTCCTGCTGGGTTCCGTGAAGCAGGATGAGGTTCAGGTGTCCGCCGAAGAGCTGGCCAAGGACCCGGAAGAGTAAGGGAGTCTGTCGAGGCTTGATGAAGCCGCGCCAGGAAACGCTTTCACTTTCCGCTCGCCTCTAGACGAACTGGAAAGATGCTCTAACCTAAGCTCATGACGCCGCGTTTCACCCGCGCCGTGGCCAATTCTGGCGCGGCGCGGGGCTGTTTCCGGCGGTTGTGCAAGATAAAGGATTGAAAACGCATGTGGGATCGTGATCCTGTCGAGGTTTATAATAACAACCTCGTGCCCATGGTTGTGGAGCAGACGGCGCGCGGCGAACGCTCTTACGACATTTATTCTAGGCTTCTGAAGGAGCGCATCATTTTCCTTACCGGGCAGGTGAACGATGTGGTGTCCTCTCTGCTTTGCGCGCAGTTGCTGTTTCTGGAGAGCGAGAACCCGAACAAGGAAATCTCCTTCTATATCAACAGCCCCGGCGGCGTGGTGTCTTCCGGCCTCGCGATCTACGATACGATGCAGTACATCCGTTCGCCGGTTTCCACGGTGTGCCTCGGCCAGGCCGCGTCCATGGGTTCGCTGCTGCTTTGCGCCGGCGCCAAGGGCAAGCGGTTCGCCCTGCCGAATGCGCGCGTGATGGTGCACCAGCCTTCCGGCGGCGCCCAAGGTCAGGCCACGGATATCGAAATCCAGGCGCGCGAGATATTGAAACTGCGCAGCAAGCTGAATCAGATCTATGTGGATCATACGGGCCAGCCTCTTGAGGCGATTGAAGCGAAGCTGGAACGCGACACCTATATGTCGGCCCAGGAGGCCAAGGATTTCGGCCTCGTGGATGAGGTTGTGAAATCTCAGGCGGAGACCGGCACCGTGAAGGATGACGCGCCGAAGCCCGAATCCAACGGCGCCTGAGTCGGCGGCGGTTCTTCCCATAGTTTCGGAAATTTGGCTTTCCGCCCCCGGGGGAAGGCCAAATTTTTCAGTTTTTAGACATACGGTGGCGGAAATTTGATCCGGCCCGGGCGGGATATTTCGCTTATGGGTTTGAGAACCCAGTGTTTCGCGGAAAATTCCCGGTGCTTGTGCCCCATTGCACAGGGGACT